>WLLG01000209.1 GCA_009700815.1 Actinomycetota bacterium | reverse complement strand
GAAGCCGACTAGGGACATGACTTCATACAGGGCAAACGCGGGAATCAGAGCCCAGCCCCGGTAACGCTGCTCCCAAAAAGTGAACTCGTTGTTCATAGCGAACAGCAACAGAATGGTGACTTGAACGCTGAAGAGGAACGAGGTTGCAATGGGGTCGATCGCAGCGTTTAGTCCGGTGGTGATCTCGGGGAATCCGACTGCTTCGGCCAGCGTGAACAGAACAGAGTTGACGGCCAAACCAACCAGGCCAACCATTGCGTACAACAAGAACGTGGGATTGATCTGCCGGCCAACACGCAGCTCTGCAACTCCCAGCAGATACGAGCGGATGACAGAGCGGTTGAGCTTGGTTTCTCCATGAATCCGATTGGAAAACTCGTAACCAACTTCGTCCACCCGAAGCTGGTGATTGCGACCAATAAATTCCAGCAGAATCTTAAATCCTCGAGGATTGATCGAAGGGGCAGTCTGCTCGTACGCCTCACGAGACACAACGAAGTACCCGCTCATCGGGTCGCTCACCGAGACCCGCAAGAGAAGCTTCGCAATCATGGTGGCAACCCAGCTCACGAAGCGCCTGCTCAATGACCAATCCCCATACCCGCCGCCAGCTGTGGACCGAGAACCAACGCATACGTCGACTCGCTTGGACAGCACATGGCTGAGCATCTCGGGTAGCACGCCAGTGTCGTGCTGCAGGTCTGCGTCGATGACTACAAGCACCTCGCCGCGTGCCGTCGACAACCCGTCGAGCACAGAGGCCGAGAGTCCCGGATCGTGAAAGCGGCGCATGACTCGCAGGGTCGGGTCCTGGGTCGCGAGGGTTTCTCCGACCTGCCAGGTGCCATCGGGGCTGTTGTCATCGGCAATGATGATCTCGTGCGGGAGTACACCAAGGGCGGCATGTAAACGCTCGATCAGGATCGGCAGATTCTCGGCCTCGTTGTACGTAGGCGTAACGATCGACACCAGAGGCTGCGGCTCGGAGGCGACGGGGGGTGCTGAAGGCTCGGGCGGTGCAGACATGGCCACGAGGATCCTACCGGCGCGGCTTGGTGGACTCAGGCTTGCTCATCATTTCTCTACTTGGCCGCCTAGATTGAGCGCATGTGCGGTCGGTTTGTTTCTACCTCCACTTCGTTGAGTCTTGCGGACTTCTTCTCCCTAGATGCAGTTGAGGAGCAGCTACTCGAGGCCGGACCCCGCTACAACGTTGCACCCACTGCACTAGTCCGCGTGGTACTCGAACGGGGGGAGTCTCGGGTGCTGACAGCTTGTCGTTGGGGGCTGGTGCCCTCTTGGGCAAAGGACGAGTCCATCGGCGTGCGGATGATTAATGCCCGAAGCGAGACTGTGGCTACGAAGCCCTCGTTTCGGTCGGCGTTTGCTAAACGTCGCTGCATTATCCCGGTGGACGGATTTTACGAGTGGGTGAACCTGAAAGAGTCCAAGACGAAACAGCCCTACTTCATTTACTCCTCGGCAGAAGAACCTCTCGCCTTCGCTGGTCTGTGGGAGGAGTGGCGAGGCGATCATGTTGAAGGGGCAGAGGATTCGGTACTGCGGACCTGCACGATTATTACCACGCAGGCAAACCAGAAAATCTCTGCGCTACACGACCGAATGCCGGTCATTCTGCCCAGAGAAAGCTGGGAACACTGGTTGTCCCCGCAGGAACAACAGCGCGAATCGCTAGAGGAACTTCTGGTACCAGCAGAAGAGGACGTGCTTGAGTACTTCGCCGTTTCAACAGAGGTAAATAACGCCCGCAATCAAGGCGAGCAGCTGATCAAGGCCCTCTAGCGTCTTTGTCGAGCAAGATCTGGAAACTCCGGCCAGTCACTCAGAGCAGGGCTATTCAGAGCAGGGCTACTCAGAGCAGGGCTACTCAGAGACTTCGGGGTGGCCAAGTTCTCGTAGTGCCGAGCGGAGTCGTTCGGCGGCTTGGTCAAGGTCCTCGGCACTTGCGGCAGAGTCAGCGTTGGCAAAATTCAGGTCCGACTCATGATCAATCGGCACCAAGTGAACATGGCAATGCGGCACTTCAAGTCCGGCGATGATTGATCCAATTCGCACGCATGGGAACGAGGCTTTGAGCGCAGTCCCCACAGCAAGCTGAACCCGGGCCACCTCTTGCCAGGTGCTTTCATCAAGATCAGTCCACTGGTCGACCTGTTGCCTGGTCACGACCAACGTGTGGCCGGGGCGAAGAGGAGCAATAGTCATGAAGGCGACCACGTCTGGCCCTTTCCAAACAAAGCGACCAGGGAAATCACCGCGAATGATCTTGGTGAAAACGGAATCTTCAGTTTGGGGCGAAGAGCTAGTCATGGATGCAACACTACGAGGGGACGAAGAGTGGGGTGAATGTTTTTGCCCATCGGAGCCGAATTGCCTCGCAGAACAGCCTGTCTGGGCCATTGCTCTGGCCATAGACTGCAAGAGATGACAGAGCCGGAGACAAAACATCGAGGACTTGCAGGGGAAGAAATCCCAGAAGGCGAAGACCGCCTCCTCACTGCACCGAATGCAATCACCTTGGTCCGGTTGTTGTGCATCCCGATCTTTATCTGGCTGCTGTATGGGCCAGGGAATTACTTGGCTGCTGCAGTGCTTCTTGCAGCGCTCGGAGCAACCGACTGGGTTGACGGTTACGTCGCAAGGCGCTTTGGACAAGTCTCGAACTTTGGGAAGATGTTTGACCCAACGGTTGATCGCCTTCTGATGATCGTTGGCATTATCGGAATCATGCTGCTGGGGCTGAAGATAGATTATTTTTACATCTTTGCTTGGATTGTCGTCATTCGAGAGATCGTGCTTTCAGTGTTCGTAGCGGGGACGGTTCTGCTCGGCGCAAAACGCATGGACGTGACCTGGGTTGGCAAGTGCGGAACTTTTGCGATGATGACTGCGTTCCCCGCGTTCCTAGCTTCAGCTGACGAGAGCTTGGCGGGGACTTGGCAGCAAACGGCACTCTTGGTCATTGCTTGGTGCGCAGCAATCCCCGGACTTGTCTGCAGCATGATCGCTTTTTTTGGATACTTCCCCAAGGGGATAATCGCCCTTCGTGAGGGCCGAGCCCAACGTGCTGGCTCAGCCAACGCCCCATCGCCAACTGAGTCCAGATGAAGATGATCTTTCACCCGCCAATTTCTCAAAGGATGTACCACCTGTGAAGGCCGTGATCATGGCAGGAGGCGAGGGCACCCGCCTGCGCCCACTGACCTCGAATACCCCAAAACCAATGTTGCCGCTTGTGAACCGCCCGATGATGGAACACATCATCGACCTACTCAAAGCGCATGGCATTAACGAGATCGTTGTGACCGTTGCGTTCATGCCGAACGCCATCCGTAACCACTTTGGTGATGGCTCTGAGTTCGGAGTCAAGATGACCTACGCATCGGAAGAACACCCGCTGGGTACGGCGGGTTCGGTTCGCAATGCAATGGGTGAACTGACCGAGACATTTCTGGTGATCTCTGGAGACGTGCTTACCGATATTGACTTGTCTGCGCTTGTCCAGTCTCACGTAGACCGCCAAGCGTTGGCCACGATTGGTTTGGTTCGGGTTGAAGACCCACTCGAATACGGAATCGTGATTTCTAACGAGGATGGTTCCATCGAACGCTTCTTAGAAAAGCCAACCTGGGGTCAAGTTTTTTCTGACACCATCAACTCCGGCATCTACGTCCTTGAACCAGAGATCTTCGACTGGATAGCAGCCGATGTTCCCGTGGACTTCTCCTCCGATGTTTTTCCAGCGCTGCTAGAAGCGGGCAAGCCGGTGTTTGGGTCAGTGGCCGAAGGCTACTGGGAGGACGTTGGAACCCTGAGTGCCTACTTGCGGGCGCATAAAGACATCTTGGACGCCAAAGTCTCTGTTCGAATTCCGGGATTCGAAGTCTCTACCGGGGTGTTCATTGGAGAAGGGGTCGAGATCAACCATGGTGTGGTGATTAACGGCCCTGCTGTGATTGGCGACAACTGTTTCTTGGAATCTGGGGCCGAACTCGGCGAGTACTCGGTGCTGGGCGACGGAGTCCGCATGCGGCGCGATGGTCACATTGAACGAAGCGTGATCCACGAGAATGCCTACATCGGCGAGAGCGTCATGATTCGCGGCACTCTGGTTGGGCGTGCATCAGACCTGCGTCGTGGTGTGCGCTGCGAGGAAGGAGTGGTGCTCGGCGATGAAGTGTTCGTTGGTGAGAACGCCGTTCTGTCCTCTGAAATCAAGGTCTATCCCTTTAAGACCGTCGAGGCCGGGGCAGTGGTCAACTCCTCGGTTATCTGGGAATCGCGTGGCGCTAGAAGTCTGTTTGGCAATGGGGGAGTGACTGGTCTGGCAAACGTCGATATGACCCCCGAGCTAGCAGCCAAAGTCGCACTCGCCTTTGCGACTTCGCTCAAAAAAGATGCCACGGTGGTGGTATCGAGAGACTCAAGTAGAGCCGCACGCATGTTGAAGCGAGCGATGATTGCCGGACTCAACGCCGGCGGGGTCAACGTCTTAGACCTAGAGACGGCGAGCGTTCCGCTCACGCGTTTTCATTGCAGGGCAACGTTGGTTTCTGGGGCAATCACCCTGCGACTGAGTGCAGATGACCCTGACTCCGTCATCATCCGGTTCTTTGATCGTGGCGGCTCGGACATTCTCGAAGAGCAGCAGCGGAAAATAGAGCGACTGTTTACGCGTGAGGACTTCCGGCGAGTGCGACCGGCCGACATCGGCGACATCGACTTGGTACCGCGTTCCCTTGAGCAGTACGCCCTTGCCCTCGAGCACACCATCGACGTCAAGGCAGTCGCTGCAAGGCGGTTCAAGGTGGTGATTGATTACTCCTACGGTTCGACCAGCTTTGTTATGCCAAACGTGCTGGCAAAACTTGGTG
>WLLG01000208.1 GCA_009700815.1 Actinomycetota bacterium | reverse complement strand
TGCTGCCGACACAGGCAGCAATCTGGCTGACAGGAACCTCAATTCCCAGACGCAACCTAAACCAGTCAGCAGCAGCGGAGCGGAGCTGCTTTGTGCCAATCGAGGGTGGGTAGGTCCGTGCGGCTTCGGCGGATTCGGCTAACGCAAGTAGCACTGCCTCGGATGGCGCATCACAAGGCGTGCCAACAGACAGGTCGATAACTGCGCCGTGAGCGTCCACTGCGAGTTGCTTCAGTGGCTCAAGGCGATCATACGGGTATGGGGGAAGTGTAATTCCTTGTGGTTCGGTGCTCATAGGGATGAAGCCGTTGCAGTCTCTGGGAGAGCCTGAGAAAGGAACTCCTCGAACCTGCCAAGTTCGGAGTCCTCAAGCCTCACCGATACGCGCACTCCCTCGGGTTCGGCAGTCTCGGTGAGTACTTCACCACAACGATGCAATGCGGCGAGCACATCTCCTCGGTGGTACGGGATATACATCTGTACCGCAGGAATCAGGGATCGCAATCGATCACCGATCCGCAAGAGCAACTCTGGTATTCCTTCGCCTGTAACTGCAGAGATTGCTACGGAACCTGGCGAATCCGCCGCCAGACGCGCTGCTTGATCGGAACAATCCGCTTTGTTGAATACCAGCAGCTCGGGCACGGCATCGCCGCCGATTTCTTTGACCACTGCCCGAACGGCCTGCATCTGCCCCTCTGGGTCAGGGCCGGAGCCATCAACCACGTGGATTAACAGGTCTCCCTCAGCAACCACGTCAAGTGTGGATGCAAAGGCTTGAACGAGTTGGTGTGGCAGCTTTTTGACGAATCCCACCGTGTCTGTCAGCAGCACTGATTCGCCGCCCGGAAGTTGCAGCTTGCGAGTCGTTGCGTCGAGGGTGGCGAACAGTCGGTTCTCGACGAGCACTCCTGCCTCGGTCAGTGAATTGAGCAGGGTGGACTTGCCAGCGTTGGTGTAGCCAACGATGACAACATGGCGCAGTGTGGAACGCCGTCGAGACTTGCGCTGCGTGGCACGGTGATGTGCAATCTGGCGAAGGTCGGCCTCGAGCTTGTGAATCATCTTGGTGATCCGGCGACGGTCGATTTCGAACTGGGTTTCACCTGGACCGCTTCGAGTTCCGATACCACCAGCCTGCTGTGACATTGCAGTTCCCTTGCCTCGCAGCCGCGGAAGCCGATACTTGAACAGCGCTAGTTGAACCTGGGCCTTGCCCTCTTGACTATGAGCATTCTGACCAAAAATATCCAGAATCACTGCAGTTCGGTCGATTGCCGTTCGTCCGAGAATCTTTTCAAGATTGAACTGCTGTGACGGGCTCAGTTCATCGTCAAACACAACGGTGTCGCAGTCGGTTTCTAGGGCAAGCTCTTTGATTTCTTGCACCTTGCCCTTGCCGATAAAGGTGGCCGGGTCCGGGTTGTTTCTACGTTGCACTACTCGGCCCACCACATCGGCGCCGGCCGTATCGACTAACAATTCGAGCTCGTCAAGAGATGCCGACAGCAGGTCATCGTCATGTGGCGGGAAGCTCACCCCTACCAAAATAATTCGCTCACGGAAGTTGCGATCAATGAGCGAGTTGCTTTGGCCTCCAAAATCTCCAAAGCCACCTCGGTGAGATTCGTTTGGATCTAGCAGTTCCGCGTCCTGCAAGGCTTTGTCGACTGGATCTAGGTCGACTTGATCTTGGTCGGCGCTACTCACGAAACCGTGACCTCTGGAAGTAAGACTGTTATCTCTGCGATAAAGACTGAAGGGCCAGTCAACAACAGCGTGGAATCTGAAATCGAAACTTGGGTCTCTCCGCCGGGCATCGACACTCGGACCTGCTCACCCACGAGACCCATGCTGTGTGCTGCTGCAGCAGCAACTGTTGCACCGGAACCACAGGCCTGGGTGATCCCAGCCCCACGCTCCCAGACCAATAATTGCATGTGATCTGTGGAATCAACGTAGACGAACTCCACATTGATTCCCTCTGGATACTCTGACTCGAGGTGCTGCCCCACCCCTGCTAGATCTAGCTGCTGAAGTTGATCCTCGGATTCAAGGACCAATACAAGATGCGGGTTACCAATGTTGAAGGTGCCGCGGTGAAGTGCCGGAAAGTCTTGCGAGAGGGTGCCGAGTTCAGGCCCTGCAGTTGCAGCGCCCATGTCGACCTGGATCCAGATTTCCTGATCAGCCGAACCGCGAACAGTTCGAAGTTGCCGCACCCCGCCAGCTGTCTCGATTCGCAGATCGCCTTCGCTTCTTCCCTCCTGACGAAGCAGTGCCTGGCCGAGACAACGGATGCCATTGCCAGAAATCTCGGCCTCGGACCCATCCGCGTTCAAGAGCACCATGCAAGCATCATTTCCTTCTTCGGAAGGAGGGAAGGAGAGAATCAGACCATCAGCCCCGATGCCTCGGTGCCGGTCACACAAGGAGCGCGCCAACTCAGGGTCAATGGTTAGCTCTGGGTTCTGATCAGCTAACGCAACCAAGAAATCGTTGCCGAGGCCATGATGCTTTGTAAGTCTGAGCACTCTTTCTCCATCTCTGCAGATCTGTTGCCCCAACTCGACGAAGAACTGCTCCCCCTACCGTAGTAGTGCCAGTGGTGAGCATCGAAGCAGGCAAGCCTGCTGTGGGAAAGTCGATTACGCCCAGAAGGCATCTAATTCATCAAGAACCGTTTGTGGGTCTCCTGTGTGATCAAACCAGGTGATGCGTGGGTCTCGGCGGAACCAGCGGATCTGCTTGACGGCAAACTGCCGCGTTCGATCGATGGCCCGAGCGACTGCTTCTTCTTGGGAGCACTCGCCTGCTAGATGAGACAGCAACTCCCGATACCCCAATGCCTGCGCTGCAGTACGAGAAATTCCCTCGGGCCGAGCTGCAAGAGCTTGGACCTCCTGAAGGAACCCATCACGCATTTGTTGTTCGTAGCGCTTGGCGATTCGCTCACTGAGCACCGGCCGCTCCACTCGTAGCCCAGCCAGAAGAAATGGAGTCTCGGGGTAGGTGTCTAAGCCTGGACCGAATTCAGAGAAATTGCGGCCTGAGCCAAGCGTGACCTCGAGTGCACGAATGATTCGTCGGCGGTTTCCAGGCTCAATCCGCTCACTAGCCGCAGGGTCAAGTTGGCGAAGCCGTTCATAGTGCAACGCAGTGTCGGCCTCTGCCTCGAGCTCTGCTGCGACCGAGGGGAACCTCCCTGGCAAATCTAGGTTATCGACGAGGGCTTGCAAGTAGAGCGCCGTTCCCCCCACCAGGATTGCCCGTCCACCTCGGTCTTGGATCTCATCAAGGGCTTGATTGGCCCCTTGAGTGAACTCGGCAACCGAATACTCCGACCACGGGTCAACCACATCAACAAGGTGATGCGGAACACGTTGCATCTCTTCTGCTGTCGGCGAGGCCGTGCCGATATCCATCCCGCGATACACCTGCATCGAGTCCACAGTGACGAGTTCGACTAACTCACCTAAATCCCGTCGACGCTCAGCTAGAGCTAAGGCCAGTTGCGACTTGCCCGAAGCAGTCGGACCCAGAAGAACAAGGTGACCTGCTTTCGCTCGATCCTGTTGGATCACGGCTCTGCGCAGAGTTCTGCGGCTAACAAGTACCAGTCCAAGCGAACGGGGTCAGGGTTTTGCAACCCGTACTCGCCGAAAAATGCTTGAATTGGCTGTGGACCAAACGTGTTGAGAAGGTCCTGCGCTGCTCGTGCCAAGTCAAAATATGCATCGCCAATGGCGGCTTGAGTCCAGTCCTCGAACCCAATCAGATCCTGCCCTGAGAAACGTAGGTTGCTCAGGCGAGGTGCACCTTGAAGCAGTACCGGCTCCGCAGGCTTCTGCTCTATGGCTCCGGCCCCGTCCTGAAGAATCTGCGTGAGACGCACACGAGACATGTGCCGATACGCAGGACTCAGTTCTTTGGGATGCGCTTGCTCAGCTTCTGTGGACCGAAGCGCAAGCTCAACAAGGAAGTCTGTGGTGAGCAACAGGTCGGGCTCCGCAAGCAGACTTGCTGGTTGTACGGGGAACCGATGAACAGAGGCCAGACTGCTAGCTAGCGATCCGATTGTTCGCTCGGCGTCGAAACGGTATTCAGGCTCCGTTGCGGCTACTCCATCTCCGGCGGGTGCGAACAGATTGGTGGTCAGGATGAGGGCATCGAACTGCTGGCGAGCAGTTTGTGTTGGGCTCACCCCGCAGAAACCTCGAGGCGGGTTCGGTGTGTTGGCAGATCCAAAATCTCAACAAACTCGCCCATCAGGCATGTGTTGGTTGCGCTCGAGACTTCGACGCTCACATAGGTTCCGGGCCGTATAGGTGCTGGTGGAGTGAAATGAACCAAACGATTCTGGCGGGTACGCCCTGACACACGTTGTGGATCACGTTTGCTGGGACCGAAAACAAGCACCTCTTCTGTTCGGCCAACACGTGATTCGTTTCCGAGGAAGGATGAACGTTCAATGATGGCTCGCAATCGTTCCATCCGCTCCACGACAACGGCGTGATCTACGAACTTCTCAGTGAGTTCAGCAGCCTCGGTGCCCGGTCGAGGCGAGTAGAGAAACGTAAACGCTCCATCGAAGCGAGCCTCTGCAGCAAGTTCGAATGTTGCCAACGCATCGGCCTCGGTCTCGCCTGGGAAACCAAGAATGATGTCGGTTGTGACTGCGAGATCCGGTATTCCTGCTCGAGCCAGCGCAAGCCGCTCCATATACCGCTCAGCGGTATAGCCCCGGTGCATGGCGGCCAGTATGGAGTTGCTTCCCGATTGCAGCGGTAGGTGCAGATGCTCACAAACGGTATCTACCTGCGCCATTGCTTCAATTGTCTCTGGACGCAGATCCTTTGGATGAGGACTTGTGTAGCGAACTCTTCGGATCCCAGGAACAG
>WLLG01000207.1 GCA_009700815.1 Actinomycetota bacterium | reverse complement strand
CCGTTGAGTACCCACTCATCCCCGTCGCGTTCGGCACGCATAGCTAGGGAGGCAACATCTGATCCTGCGCCGGGTTCAGAAAACATTTGGCACCAGATGTGCTCGTTCGAAAACAACGACCGCAGCATCTTTTTTTGTTCATCGGTGCCGTGGACTTCGACCGCTGGAGCGCACATGCCATACCCAATTGGGTTTTTCATGCCCCCGATGGGTGCACCCTGTGCACTCAAGGCTGAGATCACCTCTCGCTGGAGACCCGGGCTGACACCAAGACCGCCATTCCCTAACGGAAAGTGGACCCAAGCAAGTCCCGCATCGAACTGCGCCTCTAAGAACTGCCGTTCAGAACAACTCTGCGGCGGGCACTCTGTGAGCAAACGATCACAGGCCTCGGCCACCTTCTGGTGATCGGGATTGGTGGAAACCTGCTGCGATTCGAGAACTGTCATACATCCTCCAAAGCTTTAGCCCGCGGGCGGAACAAGCACTTGACTAGGTGGTCAAGTTACCGCACGACCGCCTTGCTTGTTCAGTCAGCTTGCTTGTTCAGTCAGCGTGCTTGTTCAGTCAGCGTGTTAGTTGAGTCGTGCCCGGAGCTGTTGTGCGGCCCGCTCGTGGCCTTGGAGATTCGTAGGGTCCTCAAGACACAACCGGTCATGGATCTTCGCAGCATCTGTGAAACGGCCTTGGGTAGCGAGCAGCCCTGCAAGCTGCCCCAGAGCCTCCTTCGCATACCCAGGGATCACGCTTTGCAAGTTCAGGACACGTTCGAGATTCTCAGGATCTCCCTGGTTCACAAATGCAGCGTGAAGGTTATTCAGCACTCGCATAAGAATCTGTCGGGGTTCAGCGGGCGCCAAAAACACCTCCTCAAATCTATGTTGGTGGCCATGCATGGCGTGAAACAACTCACGCGCTTCCTGCGCCGACACCACTCTGCCGGCCTCGAATGGATCGAAGAACTGCCTCGAGTTCCCCACTTCGCCCATCAGGAAATGTCCTGGCATACCGATTCCAAAGAAATTGAATCCGCACCTTCGACCGATCTCGATTCCGAGAATCGTCAACGTAATCGGAATGCCCCTTCGGCGATCAAGCATCTCATTCAGCAGACTGTTCGAGGGACTCGAGTACTCCAGTTGGTCACCCTGAAACCCCTCCGCTCCAAACAAAGTCCGACTGAACTCAGCACCAGAGAGCCAGGAGATGTCTTGGCCCATCTCAAGGCGGTACTTGGCCGCTAGCCCCTCTGCGAGTTCATCAAGCCTTGCTATGAGTTGCACTTCGGTGACCTTGCTTTGGAAGGCACACGTTATGGCGGCAAGGCCGAGGTCTAGAGGTGGTGACTCCTGCACACAAACCTGAGCGAATCGAGCAACTGCGTCCACGCAAAGAAGGTACTTCCACCAGTGTGGGCTCGCGCAGTCCAATCGGGTTTCAGGCCTTGTCGGCCGAAGGCTTGAATGGCCATCGCGATCCAAACGACTACCATCCGATAGCTGCGCAAGCTCAGCTTTCCGCAATCTCAACGAGGGGAACTTCCGTGTCTGATCGGCTTCTTTATCCGGGTGGGTATGTTCAGGATCGGGGCGACCATGCTGCCTATGTCATGGCAAGTACGGGACTCACCGTGACATACCGAGAACTCCACGAGCGTGCTACTCAGATTGCACACCTGATGCATTCGCTTGGCCTCAAGCCCGGGGATCATGTGGCTTGGTGCGCAGAGAACCACCCGTGGTACCTGTCCCTAGCTTGGGGGGCGCATTACGCAGGTTTGTACTACACCGCAATCTCATCTCGACTTACCCAAGAAGAGGTCGCCTACATTGTCAATGACTCGGGCGCCCGCGTGCTGATCAGCACCGAATACAAGTCTGACCTTGCTCGAGAGTTGCTGATGCTGACCCCCGACGTTGAGCATCGCTTCTTGTTAGATACAACGATCGATGGCTACGAATCCTTCGAGGCTGCAGTAGAGGCACAGCCCATCACGGAACTCGCAGCGCCCACTGAAGGAATGGACATGTTGTACTCCTCGGGTACCACTGGCCAACCTAAAGGCGTCAAGGTTCCAATGCGTGATGTGCCACTCGGAACGGGCGACATGTTGTACATGCTCGTTGCCGGACTCTTTGGGGCGAACCCCGACACGGTGTACCTCTCGCCAGCACCGCAATACCACTCGGCTCCGCTGCGTTTCTCGATGCAGGTGCAGAGGGCTGGTGGCACGGTGATTGTCATGGAGCGCTTCGACGCTCAAGACGCACTGCGCCTAATCGAGAAATACCACGTGACGTTTGGACAGTTCGTGCCAACCATGTTCGTACGCATGCTCAAGCTGACTCCTGAGCAGCGCGAGGTTTCTGACATGTCTTCGCTCGAGGTGGTTATTCACGCTGCTGCGCCTTGCCCAATTCCAGTCAAGGAAAAGATGATCGATTGGTGGGGCCCAATCATTCACGAGTACTACGCAGGCACCGAGGGCAACGGGTTTTGTTGGGCGAACTCTGAAGACTGGTTGGCCCATAAGGGAAGCGTCGGAAAGCCGCTAGCAGGTGTGCTGCACATTCTCGATGATGATGGCGAGGAACTCCCTGTTGGCGAAACGGGAACGGTGTTCTTTGAGTCAGAAGCTGCGTTCAGCTACCACAACGACCCAGACAAAACAAAAGAGTCCTACAACACTGCTGGTTGGTCGACCCTCGGCGACGTAGGACGAGTCGATGAAGATGGGTTCTTGTATCTGTCGGATCGCAAGGCGTACATGATCATCAGCGGCGGGGTGAATATCTATCCGCAAGAGGCCGAGAACGTTCTTACGATGCATCCGGCCGTGAGTGACGTAGCTGTCTTTGGCGTTCCGAATGAGGACTTTGGCGAGGAAGTAAAAGCCGTTGTGCAACCCGTCAACATGCCAGCAAACCCGACCGAAGCGGCAGCTTTGTCAGCCGAACTCATCTCGTATTGTCGGGAAAGCTTGGCCGATGTGAAGTGTCCCCGTAGCATCGACTTCCGTGAGGAACTTCCTCGTCACCCAACGGGCAAGCTCTACAAGCGACTCCTCAAAGACGAGTACTGGCAAGATGCGGGTCGGAGCATCTAGCAGGTTGCCTAGCTGCCTACTTCGTGCGCTCGATCAACTGCCGCGAGATCATTTCTAGTTCTCGTCGCGCCGCTAACGAGCAACCATTGCCCCAAGGTGACTGCTGCAGCGGCGCACACTCCCAGCACCGCTGCTAGGACCCATGCCGCAGAGTACGACCAATGCTCTGCAGCGAACCCGAACAGGACCGGTCCAACTGCTCCCCCGACGTAGACGCCCGTTTGGGTAATCCCGGTGGCTCGGCCCGGAAAGCCAGGTGAGGCCCGAATCACCGACAGGTTAAAGAGTCCCGGCCAAGCCCACCCAGCTCCGAACGCGAGAGGCAAACCAATGAAATGCGCAGTTGGGGTCTGAGCGACAAAAATGAGGGAGGTACAGGACCCAATCAGGATCATGACGGCTACGACTCCGAGCAGGTTTCCTGGTTGCCGGTCGGCGTAGCCACCCACTAGCAGTCTCACTAAAATCGAGATGAGACTACCGAGGGCAAACGCGTAGCCGGCCGTAGCTGGGCTCACCCCAGAGTTGATCGTTGACTCAACAAAGAAACCACCCAAGGTGATTGCTGCTGCCGTTGAGAAGGCTGCCGCCACTGCGAGCATGACAAGAGCGCCTCTTGGTGCCCGCTGAGTGTCTCGTTGCACTTGGTGCGCCCGATTCTGTGCTGGCTGCGAGTCAGGCTCTACTCGAACTCGAACAGCTATCAGCGCAGCGACCCCTAGCGCAGAACCAATAGCAAACACCCACCGCCACCCAAGGGTGAGCGCCACGGATGGAAGCAGTATTCCTGCAATCAGTGCTGCGCCTGGCATGGCTGACTGCTTCACTGCAAAGCCGATGCCTTGACGGTGAATGGGTAAGTTGCGGGCGATATAGACGTTTGCCCCAAGTTGCGCTGTTGCGTTACAGATGCCAGCAATCGCAGACAATGCAATAAGTGCGGCGAGAGTTCGTGCACCAAGGGCGATGGCGAGATTGACTAGGCATGTACCTGCGAGCGCAGTGCTCAACCCAATCTTGGGCCCGAAACGATCCACCCATCGTCCCATTCGAGAAGACACCACAGCACTGGCTGCAAAAAATGAAGCGAAAACCAAACCCGCCGCAGATTCGCCGTAACCCACTTCAGATCGAATCTCTACCGAGAGGGACCCCAAAAAGAAAGCCGGCAAGATGGCCGCAACTATCGCGGCGGCGATAACCGGTAACCCACGCAGAGAGCGCTCAGGAGCTTCGAGCCGTGCAGGAATCACGCAGTCACTCTTACATGCTGTGCCTGAGCAAAACGCGCAACTACCATTGCTGCGTGCGGGATCATGCTTTTTACCAACAAGAACATCCTCTTGCAATCGCCCATCGTGGCGGCACAGAGGCCGCTCCCGAGAATACGTTGGCGGCTTTCTCTGCTGCGACACAGCTGGGATTTAGGCATCTAGAGACCGATGTACATGTCAGCGCCGACGGAGTACTCATCGCCTTTCATGATGACCAGCTTGATCGGGTCACCAATGAGCAGGGGAAGATCAGCGAGTTGAGTTGGGCGCAGATTTCTGAAGCCCGGATCGACGGGTCCGATCCCATCCCGACGCTGGCCGAACTTCTCGAGGCGTTTCCCTCTGCCTTCTTCAATATTGACGCTAAGTCTGATTCTGCTGTCGAGCCACTCGCTCAAACCCTGTTGCAACACGAGGCAGTTTCACGCGCCTGTGTTGCGGCATTTTCGCATCGTCGGTTACTCAGGCTTCGCGAGCTCCTTGGACCCAAGCAGTGCACGGCAGCATCTCCAAAAGAGGTCGCT
>WLLG01000206.1 GCA_009700815.1 Actinomycetota bacterium | reverse complement strand
TGGCACCCAGTACCGATCGGGCCTGTACTGCCTTGGCGCAGACCAACTTGCCGCTGCCGCCGCTAGCCGAGAGAGGTTCCAAAGCGTGCTGACCTCTGCGGGCTTCGATGAGATCACCACCGAAATCCAATCTCTCGAGGACCTGAGTAGTAACTGGTTTTATGCCGAGGACTACCACCAGCAGTACTTGTCAAAGAACCCAGGTGGATACTGCGGCCTTGGTAGCACGGGCATGTCCTGCCCAGTTGGCCTGACGAAGGAAAACAACTAACCGCTCAGGCGTACACTGCGGGGCATGGCAGAGGAAGCAGTCACTGGCGGTGCCACGCCGGGATCAACAGCGCGTGCTCGGTCGACGGTGCGCGGAGTAGTTCGCTTGCAGATTCTGGCGAATGGCCTAGGGGCTGTCGCTGTCTTTTCTTATTTCAGCTTTCTACTGTCACCCCAAGCCGAGGACGGCCTTGCTGACAGCAACCTGAACTTGTTGGTCTTTACCTGTTACTTAGCAGCCATGGTGCTGCTTGCCTTGCCGCTCAACACGTTGTTTGTCCGCAGAGCCATGAACTGGGTACGAGAGGGAAAGACCCCGACGGACAGACAGCGCAAGTTGCTCTTCAGTCTGCCGTTAGCAGAGACCCTTACTGCACTGATTTCTTGGATTGGGGCAGCAGTTCTCTTTGGCGTCATCAATCACGATGTTCAGCGCGTTTCACTTGGGATCTTGTTAGCCGGAGTCGTCACCTGCACGCTGCTCTACCTTCTTCTCGAAGGCCACTTTCGCCCCGTCTATGCGCTGGCGTTAGCCGATGCAGATTTGCCGGCTGATCGTAGAGACGTTCTCCCCCGACTCATGCTGGCTTGGCTGCTAGGCAGCGCGGTACCGCTGATATCGATTGGCCTCATCCCCATTATTAGTCCTGCGTCAGCAGAGGGCTACCGCCTCAGCGGAATCGCTGCAGTCTCACTGATTGCGGGAGTTGTAGTGATGGGACTCGCAGCGCGCTCCGTTGCGCGTCCTCTCAACACCATTCGCGATGCACTCAGAGACATTGAACAAGGCGACCTGAACGTCTATGTCCCAATCGATGATCTTGGCGAACTTGGCCGCCTAGCCGAGGGTGTGAACGACTTAGCGGCCGGAATGCGAGAGCAAGAACTGCTACGTGAACTGTTTCAACGCCAGGTCGGCCAAGCCGGCCTGGCCGACCTAGCGATTGACCAAGGCATCAGTGGCACAGGCAGTAAACGCGAGGTCACGGTGCTCTTCGTCGACCTACGCGGCTACACAAGATTCTCTGAATCGCACCCGCCTGAAGATGTCGTGGCAATGCTCAACCGATTCTTCCGCGTGGTCGTAGCCGAGGTAAGCCGAGCCGGTGGCTGGGTGAATAAGTTCGAAGGAGATGCTGCGCTCTGCTTGTTTGGCGCACCTCAGGACCAGACCGATCACGCAGATCGAGCGCTACGCGCAGCAGTCAGCTTGCCAGCGGCACTTGAGGCTGCTGATGACTTGCTTGGTGCGGGAATCGGGGTAGCAAGTGGAGAGGTGATTGCGGGATTTGTGGGTACGCCGGAACGATTCGAATACACAGTGATTGGCGATGTGGTCAACCTGGCCTCTCGACTCTGCGATGAGGCAAAAGCAGTTCCCTCGGGAGTTCTTGCCTCGTCCAGCACTATTTTGTCGGCATCTCAGCGAGAGGCATGGGTTCCCTCGGGCCGACTCAGCATTCGAGGACGCCAAGAAAAAGCCGCTGTGTACACATTGCGCTCCGCTCAAAAAAGACGTTCCCGGCGATACGGCACCCCGTGGTCATCAAAACCCGAGAGCAGTGCCCCATAGGCGTGCAACCCCAAGAACTCTCGCCACATTAATAACAAGGCTGTGGCAAATTCTTGGCCATGCGGGCCTGTGGGATCAGGGCTAGTTGCGGGCTGGGCGCTGGCAACATGGGCCAGCTCATGAACAACCGTGACAGCATCCCAAGAGCCATCCCTGATCCAGATGGCTGCCTCGTCACCTGTTCGATCCACGGCGGCGGCAGAAAAGGTTGCTGATCGGGAACGACGAATCAGCTGAACCTCTAGAGGCGCTGCCGGAAACTCACGGTCCCACCAGGATCCAGCTAGGACGGATTCCACATAGGTCTCAAGGTCTGTAAAGCGCGAAAAGTGGCGGCCACCGCTCGGCAAGGCTTGATTCTCAGTGGCGTAAATAATGTCACGATGCGGATCATCTGCCAGGGCGTTGCTAGTCATCCCGTGCCGATTCCCCTGCGGCCACCTATTCCGCCGCGGGTGAGTGAGGCTTCTTTGCCAGCGCGCTTCCCAGCCTGTCGCCCCGTGGCTGACCTTCCACTCGATGCCCAAGATGAACGAACTCGCGGATGGCGACGACGGAAGTCATCCTGCACTTCTTCGGCTCGAGAGGCCAAGACCATTGCCACTGAGGGCTGCTCAGCTGGAGCATGCTGACCCGCCGCCCCAGCAGATGCCCGCTCAGAATCTGCCGCTGTGGATGAGGTCTTTGCAGCAGCCGCTGCTGCTCGATCTTGTTCGAGGCGAGCGCTGACCTCTTCTGCGTAGCCAATGATGAAACTACGTCGCCAAGATGCAGTCGCAGCAGGAGTCGCTCCCTTGGGACACAAGGACAACATTGCCGCTGTCAGCTGCACCAGCAAAGAAGTCACCAACGTGTCTACCCATCGGAGGTCTGTCGGAAATCCCACCACAGAGACCACCTCTGCGCCTTTTTGCATTCCCGAGACCAAGCGAACGGTCCGGCATCCGTGCGCAGATGCCACGGCCCCAATCAGCACCGCCTTCTGCGTGAGGTACGGGCTAAAGACCACCAATTGCAACTCATCGGGCTGCTCCCGTCCAGAGCGCTCGGCCCCTTGCCACAACATGGCCTCGTCAATTGCCCAGCGGCTAATCAACTCGGAAGCCTTGTTAAAGAAAAGCTCTGCCTCTTCAGGAAACTCGGTGGCCTCGGCCTTGGCCAGCAGTCCCCTGATGGTTGCCAAACGGCGATCCTCGCCGGGGATTGTGCTGCCGTGGCTGTTCTGCGACTCGTTCACCCCAACAGCCTTGCACGCTGCGGGGGCAAGCGGAACGGGCTGTGCTCCCCTGCGTACCAATCTCTGCCGGCCCTTTTGGCGTACCATTGGTCAGTGAGCATTGTATTCATTGACTTGCAAACCGCAGCAGATCAACTGGGAGTCCACTATCAGACTGCCTACAAGTGGGTCCGGAGTGGGCAGCTGCCAGCAGACTTGGTCTGTAACAAGTACCTAGTTGACCCTGCAGAAGTCGAGGCATTTGCTGTACGCAGGCAGCAACCAGCCGTACGTACAGTGCGGCGGCCTCGCCTTGGTTTTGCCAATGTCAGCCAGGAGTTCACTGCGGCCCTCATCGAGGGCGATGAGAACCGCGCAACCGCAATGGTTTCTGGATTGGCTTCAGATGGAGTGCCACTAACTGTGGTGATAGAAGAGGTAATCGCCCCATCTCTTCGTGACATCGGCGCTGCTTGGCACAACGGAAAAGTGAGCATCTGGCAAGAGCACCGGGGAACGGCGATCGTGGAGCGAATTCTGGGCGAGCACCAGCCAAACCCTCGCGGGCGTCGACGTGGCAGCGTGGCAGTGGCCGCTCTCGAGGGTGAACTCCACGGCCTGCCTGCACTCATGGCGGCAGCATCACTTCGAGAAGATAACTGGCATGTCCATCTGTTGGGCGCAAACTTGCCCACTGTTGAGTTAATGGATTTTTGCCAGCAGGAATCGCCCGACCTAGCTGTGGTGACGGTATCTATGCCTGACCGAGAAGAACATGTTGCGTCTGTTGTGACTCAGGTCGAATCTCTGGGTATTCGGATTCTGGTGGGCCGACCCGGCGGAAGTTTGCTGGAGCTTCAACAGCTAGCCAAAACTTCTTGAGTCAGCTTGGCTACAAGTTGATTCCAAGCCGGGCCTAAACGACTGCACGATCAGCATGTCGGCCGAGCACGACTCGTGTCCCCGCCAGACGATCATGTAGCCCCTGAGACTCGGGGTCTCGAGCGATACTCACCACGAGCAACAGAAACCAAGCCGGCGTAATAACAACTGCTAGTTGACCCAACGGTCCGGGCCAATATGCCAACAGGACCGGCCACATCATCACAAGGGTCCGGAGGATCGAGGATCGCCAACCCGGGGCAAAACCGTGTACGTTCACCACTCTAATTCCCAGCACAAACTTGCCGGGGGTCGTTCCATTCCAAGCCGTCAGCCAAGTATCTCCGAGTAACGGCAACAACGAGATTGCCAGCACTGCGACATATGGTGGGGCCTCTGGGGAGAGCGTGAGCAGGGCATAGAGTAAGACCTTCAGCATCCTCCACGCGATATATGAGATGACTGCGGCAAGTACGCGTTGCGGAATTGGAGCTAAGAGCAACGGATCGACCGAGGTCGAGGCAGGATGCATCTTTGAAGCCATCTCGCGAGCCCAGTCTAGGGACTCGGTTGAGGTCTGCGTCGGGTCAAAGTCAACCAGAGTGTCCGAGGTGACCGTCTCGAGTAAGTCCTTAATGCGCTGCTCGTCCTCGGATGAAACCGAAAGCAACAAGCCCTGAATCTGGTGATCGATGTTTGCTCCGTCCAAGAACAGCAGAAACATCTCTCGCTCCTCAGGCTCCATCCCAGACAAGTCGATCTCTAAAATCCGTGCGGGCAATCGAGACTCTCTGGAGGATGGAGCCGAATGCAACTCCCCCCCGCAGCGCTCACATGCCGAGGCCTCGGCATTCTGAGACAGGTCGCAGCGCCAACACCAACTTGTGTTCGACTCGCTCACAGCTTGTACCTGAACCGATCAGAGAGACTGCGGTGGTTCCGGCAGTTCCTCAAAGATGGGCGCACGTTT
>WLLG01000205.1 GCA_009700815.1 Actinomycetota bacterium | reverse complement strand
TGCGACTCAGGTTACTCGCCAGCACCTGAGCCCTGTGCCCGAGGCGGGCTACTTAGGACGACTTGAGGACCTTGATCGGCGCGACCTCTCCTCTGCTATCTGCCCCTTGAACATGGCCACTACTGGTGCTGCGACAAAGAAAAAAACAGACAGCAGCATGCAGATGAGGCCAGCGGCAAAGAGAGCTCGATTCCCATTGGGGGCGCTCGCTGCGAGCAGGGCCACCCCCAACACAAAGGTCACTGCGGGAGCAGCGAGCAACGACTTGTGCGGAACAGTTTCGGGGTTGATCTCATCGGGCTCGTAGCGCCAAGAGTCGTCATCATCGGCATCGTTTTCCCAGTACGGCGTGAACGCAGTTGAAGGCTGCTCGATACGCGGCCCCGTTGGGCCCACGGCCCCGGCTGCTTGAACCGCTCCGCTGGACGAGGATGTGCGCGATGCGTTTACGGAAGAACTTGCAGCTGCCTCGATGCTCAGGCGCTGGTCGTACGCGGCCCGGTCTTTGGTGTTGCCAAGCACCTGCCACGCTGCGTTGACCTGACGCATACGAAACTCAGAATCGGCTACTGGTTTCTGCGATGAAGGACCGCCGCTGCCCTGGTGGAAGTCGGGGTGATGCTGGCGAGCAAGCTGAAGGTACGCAGAGCGAAGCTGAGCGGCCGAGGCCGTTGCATCTACTCCAAGCACTTCATAGTGGTTCATTGCTAGATGATAGAGATCTCTCTGCAAAGTTAAATCGCGGCGCATCGGTGCAGCCAAGGCGGCCGAACGAGATGAAAGCTAGCTTCCCGGTACACCCAACGGAGTAACCCTCGTCCAGACAAACCCGTCGGGAACCAACGTGACGTCCTCTGCTACGAGGTTGGTCGCGTTCGAGGACAGGAATATGCGGTTGCCGTCAAAGGATGCAGCCTGAACCTGGCTTCCGGCGTTTGGTTGTGCTCCGAGTAACCCGCGGGGTTGACGCTGATAGGTGCCAGCTACCGTGTCCCAGACAAATACGTCGTTTATCCCGTTCGTGTCACCTGCAACCAAATTGCTTGCAAGGGAAGTAAATGCAACCCTGCCAAACACATCCATTGAGATGGCAGTAGAAATGCTGTCTGGCTGCACCCCTGAAAGGCCCGAAGGTTGACGCTGATAGGTGCCAGCTGCCAAGTTCCACAAGAACATATCGGGATTCGTGTTTGTATCTCCGGCAACAAGATTTGAGGCACGTGAGTTGACCACTACCTTTGTGCCATCAGGAGAGATGGTTGCACTCGTGGTGAGGTTATTGGGTTGAGCCCCGCCAACTCCGAGTGGCTGACGCTGAACCGTGTTCGTGGACCTATTCCAAACAAAGACGTCTTGCAGGCTGTTCGTGTCTCCGGCAACAAGGTTCGAGGCTTCCGAGGTGAATACTACTTTCGTACCATCGAGTGAGATCGCCTCCGGCGTACTCACCCCATTAGGTTGCGCACCGCCAACTCCGAGCGGCTGACGCTGGTACGTGTTCGCAACAGTGTCCCAAACAAAGACATCTTGCCGACTGTTCGTGTCGCCTGCTACCACGTTGTTTGAAGCTGAACTAAAGAGCGCAATTCCGGCTGTCGACCAAGCAACTGCGTCGGTCAAAAGGTTCTGAGTCCCGCCTACCCCATTTGGTTGACGTTGATACGCGGATCCCCCTGCTGGATCCCATACAAACATGTCCTTCTCGGAGTTTGTGTCACCTGCAACAAGATTGCTTGCAAACGACTCAATCAGGGATCTGCCGCTCGCAATGTCCACCCCCACGGCATTACTCGAGTTATTGGGTTGAGCACCACCCACCCCATTTGGCTGCCGCAAATATCCCGTACCACCGATAAGCCCGACATAGTCAATATCCCAGAGGAACACATCTCGCTGAGCATTCGTGTCGCCTTCAACAAGATTGCTCGCCGCAGAGTCAACGAGCGCTAAGTAGCCCAGCGATCCAAACCCCGCCCCGTTCACTACCGCGTTCGGTGCCAATTCGCCAGGTCCACCGGCCACCATCGTCCTTCGATAGACCTCTGCCTTTGCTTTGGGTCTGATGAGGTAATCAGGGGCCGCTCCCGGGGCGTGAAGTACGCCGAAACCTGCTCGTGATGTTGAGCTAGAAACTATGTAGGTTCCGCTGATTGCTCCAGCAATCCCTTTGAGAAGCACTGGTCCCGGACCTTTTTCGGCCCCAGTAATGAGCTGATCAGGGTTGGTCCCTGGCGCGTACAGAAGCGCAGTTCCTCCTAGGTTGCGCGCCGTGTAGGTTCCGTTCACAGTGGTTGGAGAAGAATTGGCCGTGGTTGTGCCAGCCTCAATACCTCTCCAGAGATAGTCGGCGCCGGGGCCAGACTGAAACCAGAGAATACTTGACTCATCAACCGCTAGAACGGGTGTATAGGTTCCGCTGACAGCGGGAGCGGCGGTGCTGTCGAAACTGCCCGGAGTAGTGACTCGTCCACGCCAGATTGTCTCTGCCGTGGACCCCGCGGCGTACCAGAAAATGTCGTCCCTCAGATCGGTCGAACCCGTGGGGTCAAAGCTGCCAACGATTGGTGTCATGTTCAGGTTCTGCTGGGTCGGGATCCTTGTGGTGAAGGTACCCTCTCGGTTGAACTGCCAAAAGGCATCCGTCGCTGGCCCAGGCGCATACCAGTAGATGTCTTCGCAATCATCACCGTTGAAGTCGCCGACGACAGGTTGGTATCCGCCTGCGATTGCTGTATCCGGTACCGAAACCGGAGAAGAGACAAAGGTTGGGTTCCCTGTTTCCGGGAACCGGATCTCGGTCCAAAGGAAGTCACCTGTTGCGCCTGGCGCGTACCAAAGAACCCGCTTGGATGATCCACAGTCCATTGCTAGCGGCACGTAGGTTCCCGACACAGAAATGGGGTAGGTGACCCCCATTGGTGATGCCTCGCTACCGGCCGAAGGAGTAGTAAAAACTGGACCAGCAGAGGCTCCAGCCAAGGATGTTGCCCCACCGAGAACACCTAGGCAAGCAACCGCAAGCCAAGCTAAACCGGCTTTCTTGAACCGATCCCCTAAACGCAAGAACATCATCGCCACACCCTCCAAAACCGACGTGACCCAACCCCTAGGGTCTTAACTTTTGAAGACTTGCAAACACAACAATGAATATTTTTTAGCCGAGAGAGGGCCGCGTATCAAGAAAAATTCCCAGTCACATCTCGTAAGGTTCTCATCGCTGTCACTCAACCGCCCGACTGCTTAAGCCATCAGAAGCGGTAGTTCGCGAATCTGCGCAGCGACTTCACCGCCCGCTACTGCCCCTAACGCTGGCCAGCGAAGCATGGCTTGGGAGGGAACTTCAACTGAGCGATGCACATAGCCAAGGGCTACGGGAGCACGCAGGTCGAGAGACTCGCCCACGCTGGTGATGGTGCCGCGAAGTTGCTCATCAACAAAAATCTGGGCTCCGACTGGCGGCAATACATTCGAAGAAATGACTAGGCCGCGAAGATTGCGCGGTGTGTTGTTCCCCCGCGAGTCGACTCGTGCAACGAGTTCTTGGCCCGTATAGCAACCCTTGGTGAAGCTCACCGAGGCATCAATGAGCCACTGTCCAGCCTCGGCGGGAATGACCTTGGGCTCGAGCTGCGCCCCCAACTCGGTACCCATGGCCGGCCATCCCGACTCAATCCGAACCGAATCAAAGGCAGCAAGGCCAGCAACGTGCATGCCATCGGGCAGACTCACCTGTGGCCCGAGCAGATCTAGGCCTTTCATTCCAGCCCACGCAACCTCGCCCTTCAGTTCTGCAGATAGTCCGGGGGAATCTACAGCGGGGCAGTCAGGCCCTCGCAGCGCCACGCATTGCCAGTCGAGCAGCTCAAGTTCTGCCTTCACGCGCATCCGAAAGCGATTGAGACGGTCGACTACTAGCTGACCGGAACCGCCTTCGCAGTCCATCAGGATCTCGTTTGACTGGCCGCGCCCCCACACTCGGACCCAGGCATCAACTTTGCCTTGCGGCTCCAGAATGAGCGCCAAACGCGACTCCCCCGGCTGAAGGTTCGCGACATCCTGAGATATCTGGCCCTGCAAGAAGGACACTGCGTCGGCGCCGAACACGCGAATGACATCTCGGGGAACGCGAACCGCTGCGACCGAACGTTTCAGAGCAAGGTAATCAGCAGTCACGTCTGTCATCCTTCAAGTCTCGCCCATCCCGGAACCGTGTTTGAGTCAGGAACCCTGTTTGAGTCAGGGAGCATGTTTGGTTCGGGAAGCATTTGTGGTTCAGGGAGTCTGGTCGCGACGACTCTGCGCTGCGGCCCTGCGATGCCGTGTCATTTGTTCCGCTGGTGCAATAGCGCTGAGCAGCGCCTTGGCCTTATTGCGGGTTTCGAGTTCTTCCTCGGCCGCAATGGAGTCAGCAACCACTCCCGCCCCTGCTTGCACTGATGCCCGCCGCTTCCCATTGGCGTCGGGTGGGTCAAGAACCATGGTGCGGATCGCAAGAGCAGTATCGATGTTGCCAGAAAAATCTAGGTAACCAACTACGCCGGCATAAGGGCCGCGACGGGTGGGTTCAAGCTCATCGATGATCTCCATGGCACGAACTTTGGGGGCTCCAGACACTGTCCCCGCCGGAAGGGTCGCACGCAGTACGTCAATTGGGGTGCTGCCCGCTGCGAGCGTTCCCGAAACCTGAGAGGTCAGGTGCATAACGTGACTAAAGCGCTCAAGTGTCATCAACTCATCGACATGGCAGGTGCCGAACTCGACCACGCGACCGACATCGTTGCGGGCTAAGTCCACCAACATGATGTGCTCGGCTCGCTCCTTGGGATGCTCGATTAACTCTGCAGCAAGTTGGCGATCGTGCTCGTCGGTTTTGCCTCGGAACCGGGTGCCCGCAATAGGTCGTGAAATGACTTTGCCGTCGAGTAACTG
>WLLG01000204.1 GCA_009700815.1 Actinomycetota bacterium | reverse complement strand
GTCGCTGGACCTCTTCAAACAGGTCGTCGATGCTCGTCATCTTGGTCCGATCCGCTCAGTTCTGTAGTGCGAGGGACCCTCCATGGAGGGACCCTCGCATGACAAAGCGAGGGTTTTGGCTAGCTCAAAAACTAGCTAACGGAGCGGGCTCCGGTGAGTGAGTTGATCTGTACCCGAGCATCGCCGGCTTGAAGGTCATAGGCGCTCGAGAACTCACAGGACTCGCCCCAAGGGCTTGAGTGACGCGGATGGTTACGCAGTGGAGTTGCCACATCGTTCACCTTGAAACCGCTGCTCGTACCAAGGCGAAGATCGCCCTCGATCGGGGAGATGTAATGAACGTCGATGACGCCCTTGACTCGAGTTACCTCGACGGTGGCAGCAGTGATTGCTGCAACGAAGGAGTCAAAGTTTCCGTGGTCGGATGCGCCGCCCACCTCACAGATCCAGACGTTGCTCGGGCTACCAGGAGCGACCAGGTCATAGGGCTGAGTCATGCCTTCTGATGCAGAGTCGGCAGTGTTGATTGCTCTCCACTCGGTTGGCCGCTCAGACCAGAGCGCCACGTAGCCATCGCCTTTACGACCAAGGGTCCAACCGTTGGCTTGGCGAACTTCGTCGAAGCGGTCCTGAGGGAACCAGGCTCGGGTGAATTGAAGGTACGAGAAAACGGGGCCAAGAATCGGGTCGCTCGGGGAGGCGTACGAGGGCTTGTAAATATGGATAGCGGCTCGTTCTTTCTGGGCGGTCTTAGGCATCGATGCGGTGCCAACCCAGTAACTGTCGCTCGGAGCTTCCTTATTCGGGTGGATCGTGAATACGGTGGTTTCTGGCCCAAGGGTGGCCTGCCATGCGTGTGTCTGGTCACCAGCATCGCCGAAGCGGTGATCGATGACGCTGGCCAACATGGCCTCGGAACTGCGCCACGAGTAGGTGTGTGCCTCGCCAAGGCAACCGGCAGCGGCAAAGCCAGCGAGTTCACGAACAGTGATCTGTGCCAGACCCGGGTTGATGTCGAGGAAGTCTTTGAGCACTGACAGCTGACTGAAGAGCTCGGTGTCGAACAGCTTCCACTTCTTTGCGGCGGTGAGTAGTTGCGGCAGCATTTGCCAAGAAGTCAGTGCGCCAGTTGACCACCAGAACGGCAGGTTCTTGACATCGTTGTAGTCATAGCCGAAGGGTGCTTGCGGGTTGAGGCTGAAATTCTCGTGTGGATTGAGCGGCAAACCGTGACGCTCGCGAACCACTGCAGTTTCTTGGCTGGCACCCGCGCGGCGAATGGCCTCGGGAACTCGGTACTTACTTTGGCCAATGATGTAGAGCGGGCCGATGTCGTTGGTGTAGAGGTAGTCGCGGTCAGTCGAGTCAAAGAGGAACTTGCAGGTATTGAACGAAGATTCGCCTCGGTAAGAGAGCTTTCCGCCTTTGTAGCCGCGTCCGTGGCTGGCGCCAAAGACGCCCTTAAACGTGTTGGTAGCCAAGTCCAGCATTGCGGTGTCTGCGATGCCCGCGGCGAGGGCCAGAATCTCTTCGTCCTGGGCAAACTCGAGCAGTGTGAAGACAGGTGCGTAGGAGTACTTGAGGTAGGTGTTTGAGTGCCACTCGAAGAAGCCGAACCTAGACCGTTCCTGTAGCCAATCAATGACGATCTGCCGTGTACGAGCAGCGTGCTGAGCGCCGGTCAGGCCAGTGAAGGTAAAGACACGGTCCGGAATTGCAAGGCCGCCGAGGTACTCATCGCAGGCAAACATGCCACGGTGGTTCTCTGACCAGAACCACTTGTTGTCGATGAGGCCAGCGGGGATCGGGTCGTCGTAGCGGTAACGAGCACCGGCGATCTTGTTTTCGATGGTGGTGATGATCTCGGCCGGCAGAATGCCGCGGCCCAAGTAGAGCGCCCACTGGCAATGCATGAGTTCAAAGTCGTCGGTGTCTCGGAACGGGTCGCCTCCAACAACAGTCGTTGGGATTTGCGTGGGATCCCAGGAGAACGTCGGGTCTTGCCGGGCGCGCAGCAGGTGAGCAGTGACGCTGTTGATGTTGTTTCCATCGAGCGAAGCTGTACTCAGTGCGAGGTACTCGGCGCTGCGGGTTTGGAACCAGGATTCGTCAACAAGCCCGGCGCTTCCCGGTGCCGGAAGTGTTGATCGCCCGCCCGCAAGTGGCGGCAGGCAGATTCGACCAGGCCCTGTGCCTGTCGGGGTTGGTGCGCATGCGGCAGCTGAGGCAGCAAGCGCGGCTACAGCGCCAGCGATCAGAAATTCTCTTCGTGTTGCGCCCATTGAAGTGACCCCCCGGTGGTCTAAATACAGCGAAGCCTAAAGTTTGCCTGTAAGTGACGGTCGGCACAAGTAGCAAGTTCACCTAGTCGTAGCGGTTCCAGCGGCTGTGGCCGCCGCTGTCAGTTGATCAAGGAGCTTGTTGAGGGTGCGGTCAAAGCGGAGTCGCTCGGTTGCAGTGATGGTGCCAAATAGCTCGCTTTCGGCTGCTGCGACATCTTTGACAGCGAGGTTTGTGACCGTCTCTCCAGAGCGTGTTAGCGAGATCAAGAAGCCCCGCCGGTCTGCAGGATCAGCCCGTCGGGCGATAAACCCGGCCGCTACGAGGCGATCCAGCCGATTAGTCATGCCACTCGGCGAGAGCATTGCCACCCGGGCCAACGTGGTCGGGGTGAGTTCGGCGCCGCTGCCATTTCGGCGAAGTGCGGCCAGCACGTCAAACTCGCCTAGGGAGATCTGGTGGCTAGCCAGTATTGACTCGATTAATCGCGAACCAACGGTTACCAATGCATTGAGCCGGAGGACCGTCGCCATTGCATCCAAGTCAAGATCCGGACGCTCTCTTGTCCAGCTCGAGATTGTCTCATCAAGCATCTCGCGAAGTTCCACGTCTCTAGAGTAGTCCGATATCAAATAGTTTGATCTCAAAGTAAGTTCCTCCTACTCTGCAGAGATGTCGGCTCCGATCATTCGTGTTCATGACGTTGCATTCCCTCGGTTCTCTGCACCGGACCTTGATGTCATGCAGGCGTTTCTTCTGGCCTTTGGCATGCATACCGTGGCCAAGAGCGGCGAGGCCCTGTACATGCGAGGAACGGATACACAACACCATGTGCATGTCGCTCACCTTGGCGATCCGGCATTTCTCGGGCTGGCCTTTCAAGCAACTCGGGATGAACTTGCTGTCCTAGCCGAAGCCACCCAGACGGTGGTTGAGTCGCTCGAGGAACCGGGGGGTGGATACGTAGTTCATCTGACTGACCCAGATGGCCGCATCGTTGACGTTGTCGCAGAGATTGAGCCCATCGACGCACTCGACCTCTCCGTCCATGCTTCGCTGAACACGGGCACGGAGCGTGTCCGAGTCGGTGAGTTACAGAGGGTTCCGCTTGGGCCATCGCAGGTGAAGCGCTTCGGGCATGCGGCAATCAAGACAACCTCGCTGACCACGCTGTCGCAGTGGTACGGCGAGACGTTAGGCCTGCTGATTTCTGACGATATGTATCTGAGCGGCCCTGAAGAACCGCTTGGCAGATTCATGCGCTGTGACCGTGGCGATCAGGCAGCCGATCATCACTCGCTCCTCATTTTGGAAACAGGCGAAGCGCGCCTTGGGCATTGTGCCTGGGAGGTTGCCGACATCGACGACCTGATGAGCGGTCACGATCACCTTCAATCAGCGGGAAACCGCCACTACTGGGGCATCGGCCGCCATGTACTCGGCGGCCAGATCTTCGACTACTGGAAGGATCCATTGGGCTTTACCGTGGAGCACTGGACGGACTCTGACTTGTTGACCGCCAGCGCACCTATCGGAACGCGCAGCCTGATTGAACCAGTCAACCAGTGGGGTCCGGAACCACCTTCGGACCTGGATTTCTGATGGAGCGTGATTTCTGATGGACCTGGGCATCGCCAACCGACATGCAATTCTTGCGGCATCAAGCAGTGGGCTCGGTCTTGCGTGCGCGCAGTCGCTTGCCCGTGAGGGTGTCAATGTGGTCTTGAACGGCCGCGATGAGCAACGACTTGAAGCTGCTGCTCACGCGCTGCGAGCCGAAACCTCGGTGCGGGTCGCCACAGTCGCTGGCGACATTGGCGACCCTGCTACGCGCGAAGCGCTGATAGCTGCATGCCCAGCCCCCGACATACTTGTCACAAACAACGCCGGCCCCCCGCCCGGTGTGTTCTCTCAGTGGGAACGAGACGACTGGATAGCAGCAGTCGATGCCAATATGTTGGCCCCGCTCCTACTCATCCGTGATGTGCTTGATGGGATGGTCGAGCGCGGCTTTGGGCGGATCATCAACATCACCTCGGCAATGGTGAAGACGCCGCACTCTGCGATGTCGCTCTCGCACGCAGCGCGAACCGGGCTGACATCAGTTTGCAAGGGCTTGTCTCGTGATGTGGCCTCGGCGAACGTGACGATCAACAACATTCTTCCCGAGCGCATCGACACTGGCCGGCAGCGCGAGATGGCCGACCTAGCAGTGGCTTTCAAGGGCATCACCTTGGAGGAGGCATATGCGCAAATCGCTGCCACCATCGCTGCAGGCAGGCTCGGACGGCCAGAGGAAGTTGGCGATGCTTGTGCCTTCCTTTGTAGCGCTCAGGCAAGCTATATCTCTGGTCAAAATCTTCACCTAGACGGTGGCTCCTATCCCGGAGTCTGGTGATGCAGATTCTTGAAACTGACGTGCTCATCGTTGGTGCTGGCCCGGTGGGATTAACTGCTGCGCTGCTGCTCGACAAGATGGGTATGTCGGTTGTCATCGTTGAGCAGCGAGATGGGCCGTTGCGTTCGCCGGCCGCACACGTCATCAACGCCCGCACCTTTGAGGTCTGGCGGCAGATCGGCCTTGATGTTGACCGCCTGCTTGAGCACGCGCAGGATCCCGCAGATGCTGGGTCTGTGCACTGGGTGACGAAGCT
>WLLG01000203.1 GCA_009700815.1 Actinomycetota bacterium | reverse complement strand
TAAACCTTCCGGGCCATGCACCCGGCCGATTCCCGACTGCTTCACTCCCCCAAAGGGCAGGCCAGGAATTGCATAGGAAACAATGCAGTCGTTGATGCAAACGTTGCCAGCTTCAAGGCGGTTGGCGATAGAAATTGCTAGGTGCTGATCCGAGGTCCACACCGAGCTGTTCAGCCCGTAGATCGAGTCGTTTGCAAGGCGAAGAGCCTCCTCTGGGTCCTTCACCGACATAATGGGCATGACTGGTCCGAACGTCTCCTCAACCATGATGCTCATAGTGTGATCGACGTCAACCAAGACTGTCGGCTCAAACCAAAGGCCAGGCTGGTCAAGACGCTTGCCGCCAGCAAGGATGCGAGCCCCCTTTTTGACTGCATCGGCGATGTGCTCCTCGACAATGGCTAACTGCGGGGCGAAGGTCATTGACCCGATATCTCCCCCACTAGCGTTCTGGCGAATCTGGGCCGTCTCGACGAGTACTCGCTCTACGAAATCCTCAACGACTGTTTCGTCCACGTAGAAGCGCTCCACTGACATACAGGTCTGGCCTGAGTTCTGAAATGCCCCCCAGACGGCACCCTTGGATGCCCGTGCAAGATCTGCGTCAGCACAGACGATCATCGGGTCTTTGCCACCCAACTCGAGCAACACCGGGGTGAGGGAGTCTGCCGCCGCTGCCATGACGCGCTTGCCAGTGCGGACGGACCCCGTAAAGCAAACCTTGTCTACCCCGCTTCGCACCAACGCCTCGCCAGTTGCACCGCCTCCCGTGACGACCTGGACGATATCTCCCCAGTTCTCATCCTCGAACAGCTTTCCGATGGCGAGCCCAACAGTTGGAGTTACCTCAGATGGCTTCAGTACCACTGTGTTGCCAGCAAACAAGGCAGTAATCACAGGGGTCATCGACAAGGTAAATGGGTAGTTCCAAGGGCTGATCACTCCAACGACGCCAAGCGGCTCGTAGCGCTTCCAAGCCTTCTTATGGGCCATCAGACCCGGCGAAACGCTCTGGGGCATGAGTACCTGCCCACCGTTCTTTGCGTACCACCCGATGGTTTCGCAAACGGCCATCAACTCAGTAGTAACTGCCTCGGCGCGCTGTTTGCCAGTCTCTGCACAAATGGTGTCTACAAGTTCCTCAGCGGAATCGAGAAGCCGATCTCGAACATGGAGAAGGTGTCGCGAACGCTCCTTGTAGGTCAATGCCGACCAAGCGCCAGCTAGGTTACGCGCCCGATCTACCGCCTTCTCAACTTGTGCAGGCCCCATCTCTTCGATCTCTGCGATCAGGGTGTTTGTCCGAGGGTCCAAGGTCTCGAACGTATTCAGAGGTGGCTGCGTCCCGGTGTTAGTAGCACTGGAATTGGCTGCTGGGGTTCTTGGTTCAGCGGTGATGCTCATGGAAGAAAGCTACACCGGAGAAGACCGAGAACTCATGAAAAAGTGTCTTGAACGAACGTTCAGTAGGGAGTAACATTTGTTGTTGGGAGCGGGATGTTCCTATCAGCACCACAAGTAGCAATAAGGGGTTCTCATGACCGTAACGGATTCCGCAGTGGACTATTCCAAGACTGATTTCAACGACCCACGGGTTTTTGATGATCCGTACGATCTGTTTACCTGGCTACGTGGTCTGGATTACCTGCATTACGACGCAGTGAACGACCTGTACATCGCTCCCCGACACGAGGATATTTTCGCTCTGAGCCGGGATGAGGAGACCTACTGCAGTCGGTTTGGCGTGCGCCCCAAGATTGCCGGCGACATGTCCATCATTACCCTTGATGGTGAGGAGCATGTGCGGCAGCGGCGTTTGATCAACAAGGGGTTTACCCCGCGACAGGTGCGAGAGATGATTCCGCATGTTCGCGAACTCACCAACGAAATAATCGACGCCATGGAGGCAAAAGGTGACGTCGATTTTGTCTCCGACTTTGCAATTCACATCCCGCTGATCATCATTTGTGAATTGATGGGACTTGATCCAAGTCAGCGCATGTCTATGTACGGATGGTCGGACGCAATGATGGATGGAGATGGCCACGTCGAGGCTGACTCACCTCAGTTGTTAGCTGCAGCTACGGCCTTCGGAGAGTTTGCTGAATTGGCCCTAGAACTGATTGCCGAGCGTCGCGCTGACCCGCAGAGTGACCTGATCAGCATCCTGACTCAGGCCTTTGACGATGGAGGTTTGACGAAGGAGTACAAGGCGACACAGGGCCTTGACGAAGAGTCTCTGGCCAAGATGGCCCAGGAAGTGCGACTTCAAGATGACGAGTTGCTGGCCTTTCTTGTTGTGCTCATGGTGGCCGGGAACGAGACCACTCGAAATGCCCTCACTGGCGGTCTTGTTGCTCTGAGCAGGTTTCCGGAGCAGCGCAAGTTGCTACTTGAAAACCTGAACAATCCTGAGTTCATGGAGCTAGCAGTTGATGAGATTGTTCGCTATGTGACGCCAGTGCTCGGCTTTATCCGAACGGTGACGGTGGACCATACCTATCGCAACACGGAATTGAAGGTGGGAGATCGCGTGCTCATGCTCTACGGAAGCGCCAACCGTGATCACCGCGTGTTTACCCATCCGAATGAACTTGACCTGACGCGTAATCCAAACCCCCATCTTGCCTTTGGGATCGGACCCCATTTCTGCTTGGGAGCAAACCTGGCTCGAATGGAGATCACCACCGTGTTCCAGGAGCTTCTGACCCGGCTACCAGATATCACCGTTCCTGCGGACGCAGTTCCCTCTCGCGGGGATTCCACTTTGGTGCTTGCGCTCAATCACCTGCCTGCCACGTTCACTCCTGGGGCTGGCTGCCCTGTTGATCACTGAACTCATTGTGAACCAACGTGAGCGGATCCTTGACGAGGCGCTGCGCCTGATGTCGGCAGAGGGATCGGCTGCGATGAGTATGCGGCAGCTTGCCCAGGCCTGCGGCGTGCAGGTGGCTGCGATCTACCACTACTTCCCTTCAAAGGATGCCTTGCTGCAAAGTGTGTTTGAGGAGCGACGCTATGACACGCGCCTAGCGAGTCAGGTTCAAGTTGCGGGACTCGAGGCTGAAGCAGATGTTCCGGAGCGACTCCGAGCAGTATTCAACTTGTTCTGGTCGGGTGCTCTCGAAGAGGAGGACGTCTTGCGCCTTCTCTTGGGCGAGGGGCTGAGGAACCAGGCAGTAGCTCTTCCTACGGGTTCGGCAATGCTGGAACTTTTCAGGACGGGTGTTCTGAGCTTGCTCGAACAGTACGTGCCAGAGATCCAAGACACCGAGACTGTCTCAGAGGTGTTTGTCGCTCAAATCTTTGCTGGTTTTATCCAACATATCTTTCAACCAGATCTTGATACGGACCTGGTAGCTAGCCGGGCAGCTGAGGTTCTTGTTCGTAGTGTCCTGTAGGGGTTGCAAGTCCTAGGTCCAACGAATCACTCGCTGGGCCAAATGACCTAAAGGTGCCGTTGTTTCGCGCCGACAACTAACAGGTGAAACTTCTTTCCGGCCGAGCGCAACTTGCTCGAACACGCTCGCAGCAGGGAGCAGTGATGGTGGAGGCCGCAATGGTCTTGCCGGTCATGATCCTTATCGTGGTTGGAATCATTGAGTTCGGAATGCTGTTCACCTCCTATTCCACCTCTACAGCTTCTACCCGCAGCGGAGCCAGACTCGCTGCAACTGCATACGCCCAGGCCGGATCTGTAGCCTCCGCTCAGAATGCTGCACTCACACAGATCGCACTCTCATCCGCTGCAGACCTGAAGGTGCTGACAAACGGAACCCCTGTCGGCATGGCTGTTTACAAGGTGAATCCTGCAGCAACTGACGGCGCCCCGTTTGGTGGATACCCAGGGGACGCGATGGCGGGCGGCTGTTCCTCGAGTTGTGTGAAATTTACTTGGAATCCGACTACGAAGACCATGACCCAAACCACTGGTAGCTGGACAAACGCAGATGCCTGCGGTGTGACAGTTGACACCATTGGGGTATTTGTTCAGGTGCAGCACAAATACATCACCGGCTTTTTTGGAAGCAATCGAACCGTCACTGGCCACACCGTGATGCGCCTTGAACCGCTGCCGAGTGATCAATGCCCCGGCGGATGAGAGTGACCCGCGAGTTCCGGCCCATACGAGGAGCCTTCACCGGTGGCGCATCTGCTCGTGCTCGAGGAAGCGCAAACGGCCGTGCAAGAGGCAGCGAAAGAGACTGCATCAGGGGCGAGCGGGGTGTCGTTCTTATCTGGTTCGCACTGATGTTGATCATGCTGATGGGGTTTGCAGGGTTCGCCGTAGACCTGTCGAACTGGTGGTTCCAAGCTGAAAAGATTCAGCGCTCGGCGGATGCTGGTGCCCATGCGGGTGCGGCGTTTCTCCCTGGGGATCTACCGTCTGCGACGACCACCGCCCGAACCTTGACGAGTCAAAATGGCTTCAAGAATGGTTCAAACGCAACAGTGACAGTGTCGCAAGAGCCAAATCCGAACCGTCTGAGAGTCAAGGTCAAGGCGACAATCCCAACCTATTTTGTCGGGCTTCTCGGAGTTAAAAGTGTCGACCTAACTCGAGAGGCAGTCGCAGAGTACGTGGCACCGGTGCCGATGGGATCACCAGAAAACAAGCTCGGTAATGACCCAGCTCGAGCTCAGAACACACCTCAGTTTTGGATCAACATTGCGGGCCCGAACGCGACCAAAAAGTCTGGCGATCGCTTTCAGGCGAAGGTCTGTGCAACCTCGGTAGCCAACTGCACGGGAACCGTCATCTCAGGAATAAACAACGATGAGTACTCAACTGAGGGTTACTTCTTTGCACTCAAGGTGACATCGGTAGTTACGGGCCAGCCACTGAATATCCAGGTGTATGACCCCGCTATGACCTATGTGAATGACACATGCGGGGCGAATATGCCGACACAATCAGAGGCGAATGCTCTACAGGCCCTTC
>WLLG01000202.1 GCA_009700815.1 Actinomycetota bacterium | reverse complement strand
TGTTGGCGGGGCACCGGCGCTCAATGCCCAGCGCCAAGTTGAGGCCTCGGAGTCCGTGCAGTTGCAGAGTCCGCCTTCACGCTTTGTTGGCCGCGGTGGCGAAAAGCTCAGCGCCGCTTTGGACTGCTTTTCGCTCAACCCCTCAGGCCTTCGTGTCCTCGATGCCGGTGCATCCACCGGCGGCTTCACGGACTGCCTGCTACAAGCGGGGGCGCGAGAGGTCGTGGCGCTAGATGTTGGGCACAGCCAATTGCATCAGAGAATTCGAACCGACCCTCGGGTGATTGTTCTGGAACGCACCAACCTGCGTCATGTCGAGCCAGGTTCGCTTGGGGTCTGTGATGCAGTGGTAGCGGACCTATCGTTTATCTCGCTCACGCAGGTCATGGGAGTGCTGTTGCAATGCTGCTCGGCAGGTGGATGGTTGGTGCTGCTAGTGAAACCACAGTTTGAGGCAACTCGGCCCGAGACAACCTTAGGCAAGGGAGTGATCACCGATCCGCTGGTTTGGCGCAGCACGCTCATGAGAGTGATTGGCTCGGCTCATGCTCATGGCGCTGTTCTTCTTGGGCTGAACGAGTCTCCGCTGCGGGGTTCCGAAGGGAATCTGGAGTTTCTCTTGCATCTTGGTAAGCCCGGGAGTGACAGAATGGATTCTGTTGAAGGGAAGGTCACAGCGGAGACACTCGTCGATGCACTCCTCCTGACACAACCGAAACCCAGAACAGAAACAGGGCAGTCATGAGTGTCTTTGGGCTTGTTATGCATCGTGAACGGGCCAAGGCCTTGGCGCTTGATGCCATCGAATGGCTTGGGTCGCGAGGCCACGAAGTTCGGTTGCTCGCAGAGGATGGAGTCGCTCTGGGATTACCCGAATTGGGAATGCCGGCCGAGAAAATTGCGATCGGCGCAGACCTGATCCTGAGCTTTGGTGGTGATGGAACCATGCTCCGCGCTGTGGAACTGGCAACTCAAGAGCATGTTCCTGTGCTGGGAATCAATCTGGGGCAGTTGGGCTACCTGACCGAGGTTGAACCTGCAGGTCTGCGAATGGCCCTCAAACGCTTTCTGTCCGGTTCGTACACACTTGAAGAGCGCTTGCGAGTCCATGTCGTCACCACTCGGAAAAATGGCGGAGTAGAGCATCACGATGCCCTGAACGAGGTGGTGATCGAGAAATCTCAAATGGGCCGAACAGTTCGACTCGATGTTGATCTTGATGGTCGCCCATTCACAACCTATGTCTGTGATGGTCTGATTCTGGCTACCCCTACAGGTTCGACGGCCTATGCCTTCTCGGTCCGAGGCCCCATTATCGACCCTCGCCACCGCGCCATACTGATGGCGCCCGTGGCTGCCCACATGCTTTTCGACCGTTCGCTCGTCCTGCAGCCCGACTGCAGCATCACCGTGCGAGTCTCGGGGGATCGCTCGGCGGGAGTCTCGGTTGATGGCCGCACAGGAGACCCCCTTCTGCCTGGCGACTCAGTCGTGTGCACTGCGAGCGCAGATCCGGCGCAATTCGTCACGTTCGGCGGCCAAGACTTTCACTCCGTTCTCCGCGAGAAGTTTGGACTTACCCCTCCGTAGCGGAACTACCAGCTCTGGACTTAACTTGCCCCGATCAGCGGCAAAGTCACTGGTGCCGATTTCTTGACAGTCGTTCACCTACGATCAAGGGTCAATGTTGGTGGAACTCGTGGTGAAAAACCTGGGTGTCATTGAAGAAGCGCGGATTCCCATGGGCCCGGGCTTGACTGCGTTGACTGGTGAAACCGGTGCCGGTAAGACCATGGTGGTTGAGGCATTGAACCTGTTACTCGGCGGACGTCCGGATCCCGAACGCGTTCGAGTAGGTGCAACTGAGGCGACCGTCGAGGGTTTGTTTGCCCAAGGGGACACGGAGTGGGTGCTGCGCAGAATCCTGCCCGCATCTGGTCGATCCCGGGCGTACATCAACGGTGAACTAGCAACCGCTGCTGCGCTGTCCGAGCTTGGCGCAGGACTCTTGGAACTGCATGGCCAACATGCTCAGCAGGCCTTGTTGCAACCGCGGACCCAACGGGCTGCGCTCGACGAGTTCGCTGGGATTGACCGCACACCGCTGCTGAGTGCCCGCCGCCAGGTCGACCAGGCTCGGACTCGTCTAGAAGACATGGGCGGAGATGAACGATCTCGAGTGCGAGAGATCGATCTCTTACGTTTTCAACTCGAGGAAATTGATCGAGTCGCTCCAGTGGTGGGCGAAGAACTGCAGCTAGATCAGGAGGAAGACCTTCTCTCTGGGGCATTAGCGCATCAGCAGGCTGCGTTTTCTGCCGTTGCGTCATTGAGCGATGATGGTTCCGCAACTGACTTAGTCGCTCGGGCTATGAACAAACTTGCTGATCGAGCTCCTTTTGTCAGCGTGCTTGCTCGGCTTCGCGACATTGCTGCAGAGCTAGAGGATTGTGCAGCGGAACTTCGGCAACTCGGCGAATCCATCGAACCCGATGAGGAACGACTTGATCAAGTCCGTTCGCGGCGACAACTGCTTGTTGAGCTTCGACGCAAGTACGGCGATTCGCTGTCAGCGGTGGTCGACTATGCGGCAGAGGCACGCGGTCGCCTTGAAGACCTCACTGCACATGACGCAACGCTTGCAGCTTATGAAGCGGAATTGGCAACTGCAGTTGCTGAACTGCAACTCGTTTGTACGGGAATCGGCAAGAAACGTCGAGCTGCTGCAGCAGGCCTTGCCGTAGCGGTTGAGGCTCATCTTGGTGACCTGGCGTTAGCAGGTGCGCGAATCGAGGTGCGAGTTACTGATACCGAAGAGTTGCCCGGAGCGGGTGAGCAGGTTGAGCTACGCATCGCGGTCAATACTGGCTCCGCAATGGGCAGCCTGAGCAAGGTTGCTTCTGGAGGAGAACTCAGCCGGGTGATGTTGGCTATTCGCCTGGTGCTATCTAATGGGCCGCCAACCATGGTCTTTGATGAGGTGGATGCAGGTATTGGCGGCGAGGCAGCGCTGTGTGTTGGGCGGGCCCTCGCCGAATTAGGCGCGCAGAGCCAAGTCATCGTGGTGACGCACCTTCCACAAGTAGCCGCTTTTGCTGACGAGCAAGTCTTGGTTTCAAAGACCCAAGGCGATCAGCTTGCACGAACTACTGCTGTGGTGCTGAACGAGGAGGATCGCGTCGTCGAGCTCTCAAGAATGCTCTCAGGCTCGCCGGATAGTTCCACAGCTCGCGACCATGCGCATGAGCTGCTTAGCAGTGCCCAAGGTGAGCGCCGGCTAGGAACGCAATGATCCTTTTGCTTCTCGGGCTGCTTGTGGGAGTTGGCCTTGGCGTGCTCCTTCTTCGTGCACTCATGGACCTACTTGAGCGTCCAGTATTTCTTCGAACAAACTACCGAGGCGCGCCAATATCAACTGCTGCTGGCCTTGTCATTGTCCTAGCAGTGGTTTGCTTGACGGCCATGCTCTCTGTGCTGGCTGCGCTCAATATTCGCCTGCCTGATGGAGTGATCACCTCGTGTGAACTCACTGCGCTAGCCGTGGCGGGCTTTGGCCTTCTCGGACTTCTTGATGATTTGGCCCAAGACGCCGGTGCTTCGGGATACAGAGGTCATGTGAAATCGGTTTTCTCGGGCAAGCTCACTGCCGGCTCACTCAAGATGATTGCCGGGCCAGCGTTTGCGCTGGTTCTGGTGCTGCCGCTTCAACAGAACTCGGTGCTTTGGTTGCTAGTCGATGGTGCAATCATCGCTCTGGCGGCGAATCTTGCGAATCTTTTTGATCGCGCACCCGGACGGGTGACCAAGTTCTCATGTTTCTGCCTAGCGGGCCTAGTACTTGCTTGCGGCGCCACGGCCTTGCTTGCTGACACCATGCAGTTGCAAAGCTTTACTGGCCTATTGGGCCTGTGCGTCGCAGTGGGCGCGGCTTGCGGCATGCTGCCCGCAGAGATGAAAGAGCGAGTGATGTTGGGTGACACGGGCGCCAATCCGCTCGGCGCTGCAATTGGTCTGGCAGTCGTACTCACTCAAGAAGCACCAGTCAGACTCGGAGTCGTTGTCGCCCTGTTGTTCATGAACCTGCTGAGCGAGAAGGTTTCCTTTAGCGCTGTGATAGAGCGGGTGGGTCCTTTACGAGCAGTAGATCAACTTGGCCGGATGCCACGAGAACCCTGAACCTATGCCGCCGAGGCGGATTGCCCTAGCATCTATGACCGATCATGACTTGCTCCAGTACTCCATGCATGCAGAACCTGTCGTTCATTCAGATTTCAGAGACTGGCCACTGCGGTGACTGAGACCACAGCAACTGCGCACGTGTCGATAACTGGCGTTGCCAGAGTTGACCCGAGAACCAAAGACCTGGTGAAACGACTCAAGCCTGGCGAGATTGCCGTGATCAATCACCGCGATCTGGATCGAGTTGCTGGTGAAGGCCTAGCAGCGGCGCAGGTATCCGCAGTGATTAACGCAAGCCCCGCTATTTCTGGCCGATACCCCAACGGTGGCCCCAAACGGGTTGCCGAGGCCGGGATTGCAATGGTGGATGCTGTCGGCACCGCCATCATGAGCGAACTCAGCGACGGAGACACCATCACTATTGAGGATGGCAGGATTCTTCGTGATGGAGTTGAAATCTGTCGCGGCGAGATGCTTGACCTTGAACAGGTTGAGGCCAAGATGGAACTGGCTCGCGATGCGATTGGTAACGAACTCGAAAGCTTTGCTGTCAACACATTGGAGTACGTCGAGAAAGAAGCTCGGCTGCTCTTTGAGCCGATTGTTGTCCCCGAGATTCGGACCAAATTCGAACGTAGGCATGTCCTGATTGTCGTTCGTGGCCACGACTACAAAGAAGATCTGCGTGCACTGCGGACCTATATCGTCGAATTTCATCCCATCCTGGTTGGGGTGGACGGAGGAGCGGATGCGCTACTCGACATG
>WLLG01000201.1 GCA_009700815.1 Actinomycetota bacterium | reverse complement strand
TACGTTGCAGTCTCGATGCGAATCATGACTCGCATGGGCCAAGGAGCACTTGACGTACTTGGTGAAACTGGTGAATACGTCCCCTGCTTGCACTCCGTTGGCTACCCACTCGTTGACCAGGCCGGAACCGTACGTGAAGACGTTGCATGGCCCTGCGATGGAGAGACCAAGTACATCTCTCACTTCCCCGAAACTCGTGAGATCTGGTCCTACGGATCGGGCTACGGCGGAAACGCACTGCTCGGCAAGAAGTGCTTCGCTTTGCGCATTGCTTCAACCATGGCTCGCGACGAGGGCTGGATGGCCGAGCACATGTTGATTCTGGGAATCACGTCACCCGAAGGTCAAAAGAAGTACATCGCAGCGGCCTTCCCCTCTGCTTGCGGCAAGACAAACATGGCCATGCTGGTGCCTTCGCTTCCCGGTTGGAAGGTCGAAACTGTTGGCGACGACATTGCGTGGATGAAGTTCGGAGCCGACGGGCAGCTCTATGCAATTAATCCCGAGGCCGGCTTCTTTGGTGTGGCGCCAGGAACCTCAGATGAGACCAACAAGAACGCCATGGACACCATGTGGGGCAACTCAATCTTCACCAACGTGGCCAAAACCTCAGAGGGCGACGTCTGGTGGGAAGACATGACCGATGAGCCTCCAGCGAATCTGACTGACTGGAAAGGTAACGCTTGGACTCCAGAGTCCGGCACGCCTGCCGCTCACCCAAATGCCCGATTCACTACGCCAGCGTCTCAGTGCCCCTCGATTGCGCCAGAGTGGCAAGACCCAGCAGGAGTGCCTATCTCTGCGATCCTCTTCGGAGGACGTCGTGCAACAAATGTGCCGCTGGTAACTCAGTCCTTCGATTGGCAACACGGTACCTTCCTAGGGTCAATCATGAGTTCTGAAAAGACAGCCGCTGCGGCAGGAACCGTGGGCGAGGTTCGCTTCGACCCCTTCGCAATGGTCCCCTTTATGGGATATGCCGTTGGCGACTACATCAATCACTGGCTCGAGATTGGCGATGCAACGGATGCAGCCAAGCTGCCCAAGTTGTTCTGGGTGAACTGGTTCCGCAAATCAGACGAGGGCAAGTTCCTGTGGCCTGGATTCGGTGAAAACAGCCGAGTATTGAAGTGGGTACTTGAGCGTGTCGTAGGCACTGGCGATGCAACCGAAACCGCCATTGGCTACGTCCCAACCCTTGACTCGCTCGATACTGATGGTCTCGAGATCGATCAAGTCACGCTGCAGCAACTCTTGTCCGTAGACAACGACGCATGGCGCGGCGAGGTTGAATTGATCAATGACCATTTTGACTTTGTTGGCGAGCAGCTTCCTCAGGCAATGCGTGATGAACTTGAGAACCTAGAAAAGCGCCTAGCCGGATAACTCGTCAGGGCAGGTGCAGTTGATCCGCACAGCCCTAGGCAAGCAACAGCGCTCGGATTCCGAGCCCCATCAGAAACAGGCCACCGAATCCGTATAGCAGGTACTGCCAAGCGCGCACCTGCGTGCGATAGCCATACAGGATAGCTACGGAAACAATCGAGATAAACCCGTAAAAGGTGTGCATTGCAGGGGCGGATACACCTTGGACGGCCATCATGTAAACCCCCAGACCGACCTGAACAAAAATGGTGAGCTCCATGAACACCACAAACCCCCAGAGCACCTTGACTCGCAGGGGTGGCCACCAGTGCGCCCCGAGGCACCACAGGCCCGCGACGGCATTGCCCACAATGACCATCCATGCCCAGGTTGCGTGCAGATTTAGGATCACTCCGCAGGCCAGAGAGCGTCACTAAATGGATCGCCCTCGGCCCGTGGAACTCCCGTCTCGATGAACCACTCCGTGCCGAATGCTGAAGCGAATGAATCTGGGTCCATGGTGAGGAACCAAGAGTCATCTGCAATCTGGCTTCGGTGAGCCAGCATGGCTTCACGCTTCAGGCCGACTAGATCGGCCACGTTCACTGCGTGAGTGATTTCTGATTCAGGCTTTCCAAACTCGTCGAGTGAGGCAACGAACTCTTCTTGGGCCCCTGTGCTCGTCTCGTCCTCAGCAACCTCAAGCGCAGCCTCAAGAGCTGGCGGGACTTCGCCAGCCTCGGTGAATTTCGCCAACATCCGCTCGAAATGATCGCGGTTCATCGTTGTTTCAAATACTCGGGGGGTTCCAGCCATCTCAGCGGCCCTCAGTCCAACTCGATGAACCATGATGTGGTCTGGGTGGCCATAGCCGCCGTTGTTGTCATAGATGGTCAAAATCTGCGCATTCTCCTCTCTCAGGATGCTCGCAAGGCGTCCGGCAGCAGCGTCGACATCTGCAGTCCAAAACGAGTAGGGCGATTCGTTGCTGGTCTCGCCCATCATTCCCGAATCTACGTAGCCCAGGAACTCCACGCGCTGCACACCCAAAATCTGTGCAGATGCGTAGCTTTCAGAAATCCGGCGTTCCCAGAGTGGCTCACCCTCGGCGAGTACTCCAGGAGTAGGTTCTCCGCGCTCACCGCGTGTTGCAACTACTAGGACGACCCGAATACCGGCCGCAGCGGCGCGAGCCATAACCCCACCGGTGCTGATGCATTCGTCATCTGGGTGGGCATGAAAACAAACAAGAGTGGTCACGTTTCAAACTTAGTGCTGCTCTCAACCAAGCACAGATTCCCAAGTGCAATATGGGTCGGAACGAGACGTGATGTTGCAGTTAAGCGACTTCTCTTGCAGTTAGGCCACAGAGTCGCTTTGTCGTAGCTCTGCAATCTCTTGGCTCTCGGCACCGAGCCACTCGCTCAAAATCTCATCGGTGTGTTGACCCGGATGTGAGGGCGGTCGTTGAATCTCTCCTGGCGTGCGATCAAAGCGAGGAGATGGCGCTGGCTGGGTGATACCGGCTACCTCGACAAAGGTCTTTCGATGAACATTGTGAGGGTGCTGCGCTGCCTCGTCCATGGTCAGGACGGGGGCAAAACAGATGTCAGTGCCTTCAAGCAGGGCGCTCCACTCGTCACGGGACTTGGTCACAAAAATGGCCGCCAAATGTGCCTTCATCTCTGGCCACTTAGCCTTATCCATCTGGGTTGGCATCGGCTCTCCGAGATCCACATAGACCTGCTCAAGGTTGGTGTGCTTGAGGAGTTCTGCATAGAACTGCGGCTCGATCGAACCAATCGAAACAAAGTTTCCGTCGGCGCATTCGTAGGTGTCGTAGAAGTGCGTGGCCGTATCCAACAGGTTTGTGCCGCGATCGTCAGACCACATGCCCATGGCTTTGAATCCCCAGACCATAGTCATGAGCGAGGCCGACCCATCCACCATCGCAGCGTCAACGACCTGTCCTTGGCCTGAGCGACCGGCCTCGAGCAGCGCACACACGAGACCAAATGCCAGCAGCATCCCCCCGCCACCGAAGTCGCCGACCAGGTTGATCGGCGGCGTTGGCTTCTCGCCCTCCCGGCCAAGGTGAGCAAGGACTCCGGCAAGTGCGATGTAGTTGATGTCGTGGCCAGCAGTGAGCGCATACGGCCCGTCTTGACCCCACCCGGTCATGCGGCCGTAGACCAGTTTGGGATTGATCTCTTGGCAGACCTCGGGACCAAATCCCAAACGCTCAGCCACACCCGGCCGGAACCCCTCCATGACTGCATCGGCTTGGCCAATCAAATCGAGCAAGGTCTTCAGGCCGCCGGCTGACTTCAGGTTCAACGCAATCGAACGTCGACCGCGATTGAATATGTCAGATGGAGGAGCTGCAGGATCTCCACCGTTCGAGTTCTCGAGACGGTCGACTCTGATCACATCTGCGCCCATATCGGAGAGCATCATTGCTGCAAATGGGGCGGGTCCGATTCCGGCAACTTCAACAATTTTCAGACCAGATAATGGGCCCATGAGTTCTCCTTTGAGGGGCAAGTTGCCCGGGTGCGAATAATGCGCAGGTTCACAGTGTGGCGCGTCCGACGCTCACCATGATGCCTTCAATGATTCGGTCCCAGTATTCCAACGGCAGATCGTGCCCCATGCCGTCGAGTAAGCGGAACTCTGCTTCGGGGACTAATTCGGCGGTGCGTAGGCCACCAGAAATATTCACCAAGGGGTCTTCATCACCGTGCATCACCACTGTTGGAACGGAGAGTTGTTCCAACCCCTTTGCCCGAGAGCCCGAAGCAAAGATTGCTACGAGTTGGCGAGCAGTTCCTTCTGGGTCATAGGAGCGGTCAACGGCCACTGCAGCGCGAGCAGTTGCTCGCTCAGCGTCAAAGAGTCGCTGCGTGCCGATGACGCGTGACACGTTCACACTGCCTTGAATTTTATCTTCCCGATTCTGCTGGGGAACCATCACCGACAACAGCGCTGTGAGCGTCTCTGCGTCGGGGGCGCCGACCTCGATCTCGCCAGTGGTTGACATCAGTGAGGTCAGACTCTTGACACGCTCCGGGTATTCAATGGCCATTGTCTGCGAGATCATTCCACCCATAGAGGCGCCAAAGATGTCCGCCTGCTCGATACCAAGCGAGTCAAGCAAGCCCATCCCATCGGCGGCCATATCGGACAACGTGTAGGGGGCATCGACGGGCTCCCCGCTTGATGCCGCGATTAACGCACTCATCGCGTCAACGGTCACATCGTGAAGATGCGTTGACAGCCCAACATCACGATTGTCGTACCGAATGACATGTAAATCCGTGGCTGCGAGTTGCTCACAGAACTCGTCTTCGTACCCCAAGCACTGCGCCCCTAGGCCCGATACCAAGAGCAAGCTCGGGTGATCAGCCTGACCAAAGGTGTCGAAGTACAGCTCAATGCCATTTGACGATGTTGTTGCCATCGGACGAGTTTTCTCTGAGTTGACCGTCTGGTCAAGTGCTGAGGGGTTGCGGTATCGCAACGATGAGGTGAGTAGTTTCTGCTAGCAGCATTCCTGCTGCATTCAGATGCTGAAGGGACACCGAACCTGT
>WLLG01000200.1 GCA_009700815.1 Actinomycetota bacterium | reverse complement strand
CTGATCCGGACCTTCGCTCAGCTCAGTCAACTCCTCGCGGCTGACCTGCGGAGCAAGATCTGCCATTGCCGAAACCACTTGTGTCTGGAACGGCCGAAACATCTGCACCGAGCTTCTGGTGTCGAGCTGTACTAGGAATTCAGCACCCGCAAGTAGCCGTTCGAGTGGCTCGAGTCTGGTATCGCCAAGGAAATCTGCAGTGCGAACGAGATTGCCAATTTCGGCAGCGGCTCGGCTGGTAGATCCCTTACGGCTTCCGCTACCACGCTGAATGCTTCCCGCAGATCCGAACGCCGCGAAATAATCTGCACTCTGGCCGTACAGGGCTTGATCATCGGGTGGTGATTCATAGAAATAGTCATCAGCGGAGAGCATCTTGGGTGCTTGTGACCCCAGTTCGATCCAATCGATGGCCTCTGCCACGCGCTGCTCGCCGATCAAGTGCAAGAGGAGTTCGGATCCCGCTATCGATCCGGTCAGGCTGATTTGTACGAGTTGTGCTGGTTGAAGATGATCCACCTCGAGAATGGTTCCATCGGGGTATTCAATGAGGGATGAGCCAGCAGGGCCAGAGAGCGTTCCCAAAAATGCGATTGGGGAGTCCGCCTCGGCATGCAGCGAGAGTGGTTGTGGGTAGACAGAATTAGGCATGAGCCGCACCTTTTTGAGTTGGCGGTGTCCCGGCTTGCTGACTGCGGGCCACTGCGACTCTCGCCGCTTCGACCCGTTGAATCACTTTATTTATATAGTTTGAGCGCTTTTTACGAAGGGCGGGATCGCTGCTTGTACCATGAGGTGGAAACAGATCACGTTGGCCAGAAATCCACAGGGCTGTCCAACACCTTGCCTGAGCCTCTGTAGAACCGGCCGCAGGTGAGGGGAGTTCGCTTAGGTTCTCGGCGCACTCTGGATGCATGAGCAGCGTGTAGTAGCTCAGAGCTGCCGAGGTAAGCCACGGGTCTTCTCGGCCCAGGCTTTCAAGCTCGCTGCGAACGAGGAGCTCGAAATTCTTGCCCTTCTCGCGAGGTGGGGTGATCTGTTCAAGATCCTCGGGGAGTTCACTTGTCTGCCCCTGTTTGATCTTGCTGATGTGGTTGCGCAGCACAGTCCTGGCATAGGCCACGGGCGTATCAAGCTCTTTGGGCGGGGGCTTGGTCAGATACATCCACAGTTTGATTGCCACTTCTTGGACCACATCTTGGGCTGGTTCTTGTGCCGCAGTAATACCCGCCCTCTTCAGCAGTCCGTGGGCATACTTCTCAGCAGCAGAGGTGTTACCGGTGCCGCCTGCGCTGAGCCAGTCAAGCGCTGCCTGACCTGAATTTGATACTGCTGTTCCTTCTCCCATCTAACAAGTATGGCAACAAGGTGTGACAGTAAAGGCGAAAAGTCACATCCCTTCCTCCGCTGACTCATAGGGATGGAGAGGGCACATTCCTTGAGCAAGTAGCACAAGGATTTTGCCAGTAGAGGGAAGAATTATGAACACCGACAGCAACGCGGCAAGCAATTCCGACACAACTTCAATCCCCGAGGTACACATCTACGTCTTGTTGGACCGCTCAGGGTCAATGCAGAGCATCGCAAGCGATGTCGTCGGGGGATTTAACCGGTTGCTCGCAGATCAGCAGGCCGATGGCGCCGATGCCCGTATGACACTGGTGCAGTTTGATTCGAACGACCCTCAAGAGGTGATTGCTGATGCAATCCCGATCGCAGAGATGGTGGGACTCGATGCCAGCACCTTTGTGCCGAGAGGTGGGACACCGTTGCTTGACGCCACCGGTCGGCTCATGGCAACAGCTACTGCCCGGGTTGCACAGCGAACTGCTGACGGCCTGCCCCCAGAAGAGATACTTTTTGTCAGTATCACTGATGGCCATGAGAATTGCAGTGGCGAGCAGACGCTGGCTTCTATCAAGCAACTCGTTGATGCTCATTCGGCTGCTGGCTGGACCTTTGTATTCCTAAGTGCGGCTCTAGATGTGTACAGCGAGGCATCCTCAATGGGCATGGACCAGCGCTCCACGCAATCTTGGGTCGGCGATTCGGCAGGTACCGGTAGGGCATTCGACTCGCTGTCTGCCTCTACCCGCTCGCATCGCCGCAAGGTGCGCAACTCTGAGTTTTTCGATAAGGGCGACTTCTTCGAGGGAGAAAAGCCCGCTGAAGATGACCGCACTGATCGCGAGTGAGGGCGATCAGATTATCGACACTGATTGCGGTGTCAATCTGATTGCAGCGCCGATCTGCGCAAAGATGGAAGCAGGAAAATGGAGAGGGATGTAGATGAGCGAGTTTGAATTTGAGTGCGAGATTGACCTGACTGAGTGGGAGGCAATCACTCAGAAAGTTCTTCCGTTCTGCGCTGATGATGAGCGCTTTGGCTCGGGTTCGCTGGTGTTGAGGTCCAGCGACTCGACTCGCACCTGGTGGTCAACCGACGGCCGGGTGGTGGCAAGGCTAGAAGTCGGTTCCGCAGAGCGTGATTTTCTCTGGACAGTCTCCCCACGCCTCCTTGCGGCATGGCCGCTGGCCGCTGGCGGAACAGGCTCTGCAAAGATTTGTGTGACTGATCGAGAGTCCTCCAACTTGATCAGTATCCGCGGTGCCGGTGGCTCATTTACGCTTCCGTGGCGTGAGCTGAGGTACCCGGGTTTAGCGACTTTGGTCGAGGAGTACGACCAAGTAGAGGGCGCAACTGCAGTTGTTGAAGCTGAGGGTTTTTATTACTTCGCAAAGCTGATCAAGACTGCACCTGGCGGCCCCTTCCTTGACGAGGATCGGACGATCCCACCGTGTCGGCTGAGTGTCGGCGATGGTTCGATCACTGCAGAGGTGGATTGGGAGGAGCTTGGTGCAAATTGCCATTCCTTGAATGCTGAGACCACGGGCGAATCAACCGTTTATTGCAGCCCAGTGTGGCTGTATTCGGTTATCGAGGCGCTCGAACCAGGAGAGGTCACGGTACTCCTTCCCTTCGAGTCAAGCGATGGTGTGGAAAGGCCGATTCGGCTCCAGCAAGGTGCCTTGACCGTCTATCTACACGCAGCCGGATTCGAGATCCCTCTGGAACATTGGCAGGTCAACACCGTTGAGCCTGTGCTTGCGGAATGTTTCGGGTCCGATGTGTTAGTCGTTGATGAAAGCGGCGACTACGAACTCTCTGAGTATGGGGCGCCGGTGTATGCACGTGTGCTCCAAGGTGATCCAACCAGACTCTGCATCTTTGCAACTGTGGTCGAAGGCATTGAGCAGACTCCCGAACTCTTGGCCGAAATCAATGACCTGAATAAGGGCTACGGATTTGTGAAGCTGCTTTGGCAGGATGGCGAAGTCTTAGTTGCTGGCGATCTTGTTGCAGAGACGATCGACGTGGCAGAGGTGCAGGCACTCTACGAACGAGTGAGATTTGTGGCGAGCGAAATTTCGCCCACGATTGCAGCAGTACACGGCGGAGTAGCAGCAGAGCCAATTGAGGTAGCGCGATGGGATGCCTACACCAGGACTGCTGTCTTTGCTGAGGTCACCCAAGGTCTCTTTCTTGATCTTTCTGGCCCCGACGCAGTTGAGGAATGGCCGTTTGTTGGCCCGGTCCATGCATTAACTGCATGGAACCCCTTTGGCCGGCGGCAGGGCGAAATGCTGAATCAACTCAAGACGTCTCACCTTGCCAGCCGCCTGCTTTTCGCCGGCGGTTCAGTGGTGCGCTCGGACGGTCGCAGCTTCGAGGGTGACTATCGGGAGGACGGCCTAGTTGTTTGGGGCCTCGAAACCGAAGCAGTGCGCCGCATCGCATCTGAGTTCAGACAAGAAGCAGTGTTTCGAATTGATGCAGACAACCTTGAAGTACATGCCGTATTTAACGATTTCGTCTCGTTACGACCCAGACTCGAACACCGCCGAGCACTCGAAGAGTTGACTCAGGAACTCACAGAGGAATTAGGCGAGGACTTCACTGATCCGGAGCCAGAGTTCTAGTTCGGTTCCGAATTGACGGTCCGATTTACTCAGTTGGTTCAATGAGATAGTTGCCGCGCTCGGGGATGACATATCGAACCCCTCCCCGCGGGTCGGCTACATCGCCTATGCGCCTCGGGATCAGATGGATGTGCAGATGGCCAATGGTTTGGCCTGCAGCAGCGCCAGCATTGAAGCCCAAGTTGTAGCCATCAGGAGAGAACCTGTCATCAATGATCACCTTGACCTGAGTCGCAAGCTCCATCAGTCCTGCCTGCTCGCTTGACGTGGCATCCCACCAGGTTGGGATCACCCGGTGGGAGATAATCAGTGTGTGCCCTTCAGTAACCGGGAATCTGTCGAAGATGGCAAAACCAACATCGTTTGAGGCAATCCACTCGGTCTGTGGAATCTGGGAAAAGGTTGAGGGTGGCAAGACCATTGCAGCAGCGTAGTGAGCGAGATCAACACCCAGCTCTTTGATGGTGAACATTGCAACGAGGAGGCAAGTAGTTTCGGCAACTATGCAAGTGCTCGGAATCGATTTAGCTGCTCAACCGAAGTCCACTGGTCTAGTCCTGTTGAGCCGCGTTGGGGCTGGGCCTGTAGCAGTTGGGTCTGAAGCAACTGGGTCTGAAGCAACTGGGTCTATGGGGGCTACGTGGAGAGCTGAACTGCCCCAGGGCGTAGCAACCGATGAGTTCCTTATTGAGTTAGGAACGCAGGTCGATGTCATTGGAGTCGATGCGCCACTGGGTTGGCCGGAACCCTTTGTGCTTGCCATGCAGGCACATCAGATTTTTGATGTCTGGCCGGGAACAGAGAATCGACGGCCGTTAACTCACCGTCGAACTGATGACTGGGTTCGCGATCAGGGCTGGGGCCAACCCATGTCGGCTTCAGCGGACAGGCTGGGCTCGGTAGCGATGCGGTGCGCGCTCTTGCAGAGGGAATGGGCCAAGCAATGGGGGAACGCTGCCCCTCGTGATGGAAGCGGCAGACTGCT
>WLLG01000020.1 GCA_009700815.1 Actinomycetota bacterium | reverse complement strand
CCCTCGGTGGCTTCTTCCTCATCCGTCGTCAGACCGCCTCGGTCTGAGATTTCTTTAACAACTTCTAAGGAGAATTGATTATGAAACTGAAATCACTCATTGGGGCTGCTCTCGTAGCAGGAACCCTGTTATCCGGAACAGCAATGACCTCCATGGCCGGCGCCACCGCACCAGAGCCCTCGGGCTGGGATGACGTCAACGACCGTGTGGTCGGTACGGGTTCAGATACCACGTATCCCTTCATGCAGCGCGCCGAACTCCTGTTCAATCAGGCAACCGGATGTGACACCGACAACGCTTCACCAGCCGCTTCACCAGCTACGTACAACCTCGGTAAGTGCTTGACTGTTGGACAGAATGCCACGAACGTTCTGGGCAACTGGGATCACGACGTGTTCGCTAGCACCTACCCAACCGGGTCCTCTGCAGGCGTCACTGCGCTGAAGAACGGCCAAGTTGATTACGCACGATCCTCACGTGGACCAAAGTCCACGGGCGAGTCGGCACTGAACTTCTGGGCGTTCGGCAAAGACGGCCTGATTATGGTCACCTGGGGCAACCGTACTCCTGGCAACCTGACGAAAGCTGAGATTCAGGGAATATACAACTGCACCATTACTGACTGGTCATCAATTGCAGGCCAAGCTGCCGGCACCATTGAGCCAGTTGGAATGAATGCATCCTCCGGAACGAAGGCAACCTTCGACACCTACCTTGGTTTCGATGCCAACTCAGGTGCTTGCAAGAAGTCCCTGACCACTGGAGCGTACCCATTCGAAAATGACCTCAAGCCACTAGTGGCTGATACCGTCATCTCGCAAGATAATGGGATCTGGTGGATGAGCGCCGCTGCTTACAAGGCGTTCTCGTACCAGCGTCAGACAGCAGCAGCTTGGACCGTGGACGGCAAGTCGGCAACTGCGGGCACGATTGCTAACAACACCTACCCCATCACACGATTCATCTACCACGTGACCAAGAAGACTGATGCAACTGCAGCAGCTGCCTCGGCAGAGATCACGGGTGCTGACACTGGCCCAGGTGGAGCGGTTCGTGAACTCACTGAGTTCATGTGCAAGCCTTCAGCTTCACACACCAACAATGACTACTCCGGTAAGTCGAACTACATCGAGCTTGGCACTGCCTACACCCAAACCGGATTCATTCGGGTGCCTGCAGCTGAGCAGACAAACGGTATTTGCAAGTTGGTCCCAGGAGCCTGATTGGTTCTGGAATCTGTACGTGTAGAACGTCTGTCTGAGTTCTACAAGCTCGAGGGGCACGGCTTCGGCCGTGCCCCTCTTGGTCTTTCATGGAGGAGCGGAGCAATGCGATTGAGCAGAGTTAGGTTTGGGGTGCTGACCGGGTCCTTAGGGACGGTGGTCTTGCTGCTCGGTATGAGCAATGCCTCAGCAGAATCCTCTGTGAGTGTTGCTCCGGAACCGATTCCCGTCACAGCTGAGCAGTCAGCAGCACTTGTGCAGGTGAGTTGGTCCGGTCTTGAGCCAAGACAATTGGTGTTTGTTGATATTTGTAGGAAGTCCATCTCGGATAGCAGTTTCACGGTTGCCGAGGACTGCGGGGCATACTCGGGACTCACACCAAACGGTTCCGCCGCAGGAGAGGGGAGCGCTGAACTTGAGGTGTTCCGCGGCCAAGATCCCGCAGGCGAAGCCTGGGGTTGCTACGCCGAGGCCGATACGGCCCCGGCAGGGGTAATCAAGTACACCACTTGCTTTGTCCGGGTAACAGATACCACGGTGCTCAACGTGGACAGTGATTCGGAGACCCCGATTCGCTTTGAGGGCGCAGGCCGGGTTGACCCTGGGACATCAGCTACGACAGGTGCTGGCCCGCCGCCACCGCAGCTCCCAGGCTCTGGCCCATCGAGCAGTGCTCTCGCCGGCCCGAGCACCGTGGATGATGCAGAGGCACTTCAGTTTGCTGGATCAGACTCGGGTGCTGGCGTAGCTATTACCGGCTGAGGCTGAGATTTAGCTAAGTCCAGGCAAGCGCAGCGCTTGAGGTTCACCTCAAAGTCAGATTCCGGCAACGTGGAGTTCAGGCCTGCTGCGTACGTTTTGATCGTTGACTACCGACAGGCGAGGAGTCGAGAACGTGACTGCTGCAATGCACAAGAGTGTTGAAGACCTAGAACAGGTTGAAGAGGTACCTAACGTTGTCGACCTAACCGACACAGCGGACTCGATGGATCCTGTGGATACGGAGCCAGAGACCGTCGTCACTGTGGTTGATGCCGATCAGCTCGCCCATACTGCTGCCGAGGTGGCGGCGATGGTTGCGCGTCATCAGCAAGAACTTGCTGCTGTCATGGCCGAACTCACCACCTTGCAGCGAGTGTTGAGATCAGAGGTTCGTGAGATTGTGTCTGAGTTGGATCGCATTGCCTCGGGCGTGACCACGAGCGCAGCGGGTGAACCCGGATCTGAAGCAGTGCAGGCTGAGCCTGAAGGTGCAGTTCCACCCTCGCGTGGGCTGAGCCGCTTTCGCCGTCAGAGCTGAGTAAAGAGACCTAGATCAACCTGATGACTCTTACCCCCGCGTTGAGCGAATCCGAAGGCCAACTCTTTGAACCTGTGTCTGCAGACTCTGCTTCTTCGGCCCGGGCTGCCGCCGCAGCGTTATCTACCCTGCTCAGTGAACGAGAACAGCAGCTTTCTGCCTCGGTGGATTCGCTCTTTGTAACAGGACTTCAAGCGGATCGTAGGTTGAGCGAGATCTCCATCGTGCTAGGTGACCTAGCTGCCGCAGGCGGGTATCAGGTCCCGGATCTAACTGCTGCACAAGAAGTGATTGTTGACGCTCAGCACCCCGCGGTCATTGAGGCGGAGCAGATTCTTGCTGACCAACGCATCAAGATGGGCCGCACCCGACGTGTTGGTCCCGAGGTCGGCCGTATCGAGCGCCGCATCACCTTTGTGGCCTTTACGGCGCTGTTTATAGCAATTGGCTATATCTCTGCACGCGTAGGTGGGATGATCCCCGGCGACGCGCTCTCTCGAGTGGGTAGCGGTCAGTCGGTGCTCTTTAGCCGTGATCCACACCTCGAGGCACTTGGCTTTATTTGGGGTCCGTTTCCCACCATGTTTCAATTGCCCTTTATTGCCCTTCGAGCGTTCTGGCTTCCATTTACCAGCACGGGCATGGCAGCGATTGTGGTGTCGGCGCTGTTTATGGCGGGCACGCTCAGTCAACTCTTGGCATGGGGGATTGAAACTGGAACGAAGCAGTGGTTCCGTATTGCGGCGGTATTGCTTGTTGCGGCGCAGCCGCTGATCTGGACCCACGGCGGGAATGGAATGAGCGAGGCCTGCTGGCTGTTTTTCTTAGTCCTTGCCACTCGTCACCTAGCTCGGTGGATTGAAACCGACGATACGAGGTCTCTGGTTGTGGTTGGTTCAGCAATAGCTGCTGGATACCTGACCCGTTATGAAACTGCTGCGGTGTTCGCAGCGGTGTTGCCCGTGGTTGCTCTTGTCACGTGGAACCGCTCGGCGGCTCAGGGGGTAACTCCCCGTTCAGCGATGAATCGCCGCTGGGACACCGTGGTTGATCTGACGATTCTGGCCTTCCCAGTCGTGGTGACCATGGTTGCTTGGGCTGTTGCTTCTTGGGCAATCATCGGAGAGCCCTTCCCACAGTTCACCTCTGCCTACGGCAACAGTGCCCTTGTTGCACGATCGGCGGCGTCGAATATTGAACTGATTGGAGACGCAGCCTCGGCTGGCAGGGCATGGTTCTTCATTCGTCAGATGTTGGTGGCCTCACCGCTACTCGTTGTGCTGGCAGTCATGGCGCTGTGGGGAACGCGCAGAACCTGCCTGCGAGCAACTGTTGCGCTTGCAGTACTCGGGTCACCGCTGGCTTTGCAGTTGCTCTTTGCCGCAAAAGGTTCAACGTTCCCATGGTTGCGCTACACCGTGATAGCAGTGGTGCTTGCCGCCGCACTGGCCATGGTCATTGCTTCGGAACCGCCGAAACGGTCCGTATGGGTCACGGGGTTTGCCCTGTTCGCGCTCTTGCCTGGAATTTTCTGGACCCTGCATGTTGTGCAGACGGAGCAGTACGCCTCGTTCGATCAGACTGAGGCCATTGAGGCGCTATCGCTTGGAATCAACGGCGATTCGGTAGACCCGATGCGCTCAATGACCATCATGGGTCAGCAAGTGGCCGAAGAGATTGACACTCGTTTGGATGTGGAGCCTGGAACTGTCCTGATGGATCAGGCAGGAATTGGGGTTTTGCCTGCCGCACCAAGACCAAATGTGTATGTGGTGCCCTCGGACCGAGACTTTGGCCCTGCAGTCGCAGCCCCTCAAGACTTTGGTGTTCGGTATTTGCTGCTCTTGGAGTCATCCGGTGCGGATCAACTCGTTTCACAGTTTCCTGACCTTTGGGAGGGCGGCGGAACCGGGTTTGCCAAGCAGGTAGCTGAATGGGGAGACGAGTCAGCACCAAAGACCCATTACCGCCTCTTTGAAGTCAAGGACCCCGATCCAACCAATCGAGCACAACCAGACCCGGAGTTCGGAAGATGAAAGCCCTCCTAGCAAAGATTCCTCGTGATCGCAGCCTGCTGTTGCTGCTGGTCCCGCCCATTGCCGTGCTCGCCTTTATGGTGAACGCTCAGTCTCAGGCCAACTATGCGCTACCCCCGCCCGTACCAGTGGGCGCACCAGCGGCAACTGTACCAAGCACCGTGCCCGACCTATCTGCTGATGCAGCAGGGGCCGAGGTAGATCAAGCAGATGTTGAAGTAGCGGGAGCAAGTGTCAGCCGCACTGGCGTAACTCGCGGCACGCCCACTGGTTCAGCAGGAGGATCACGCTCGACTGGCTCTGCCTCTCCATCTGGCGGCGCCGTTCCGTCGCAGGTGCAGGGAGCGTCGGTTGAGAATCCGGCTCCCACAACCACAGTGCCAGAGGATCAGACTGGGCCCCAGCCTGCAGTGAGCGAGAGCCCTCTGGCTTTGCTGCTTCCACTCTCTGCGCTCTTGATGCTTGGAGTGGGGATGTTCTTTGTGCTGCGCCGGCGCAGCAAACCGGTTGCTACTAAGGCCATGAACTAGTGGCTCGCATGTGCTCTCAGGCTAGAGAAGAACAAGTGCTGTCATGCTGCTAAATCCGCCACCGGCAGATCCAATTGAAGAGGCTGAACAAGAACCCCGCTGGTCCGAAGATACCCGCAAGGTGGCAGGCCGTACAGCTATAGCGCTCTTCGCTGTGCTGCTGTGTTATCACACCTCGCTCTGGACCCTGATGAGGGGTCTCACCGTAGATACTCCGCTGGCCTATCTGGGCTTGGTACCGATCATTGCCGCCGTGCTGGGATACGCGCTGGCAAGGCCAAGCATCAACGAGCCGAATATTCATGATCGGCATATTGATCGCATTGTCGGAGTTCCCCTTGTGATTGCTGCGTTTGCCTCGCTCGTGTTGTTGCCGGCACGTCTCTCGACGATGTACTGGCTGTACCGAATTGATCTGCTCACGATGCCGCTATTTGTAGCGGGTGTTGTAGCTCTTGCTTTTGGGGTTCGCATGCTCTGGCGGACCAAGGCCGCAGTTCTCTTTTTGTTCTTGGCCTGGCCGATACCTATTCGTGGACTTGTCACGTTAGGCCTTGAGCCGCTTACTGGCCTGACTGCTGGCGCAGTTCGCATGGTCGTGGGCGTGATACCCGTAGCCACGGTCATGGCAGGAGATGGCATTACCTTTCAGGTCGCACACGGCGGTGCACAGGGAACCTTCCTGGTTCAAGTTGCCTCGGCCTGTTCGGGTGCGAACGGCTTGTTGGGGTTCTTGTTAGTTGCCTCGGCATTCACGTTGGTTGCACGGGGAACGAAGTCAGCAAAGTTCAGCTGGTTAGCTGCTGGAACTGCACTGGTGTGGGTCTTCAACGTGATTCGCATTGTTGCGATCTTGGCAGTTGGCAAATTCTTCGGTGAAACTGCTTCGATAGATATATTGCACCCCGTTGCTGGACTGTTCACCTTCAATATTGCGGTGCTCATCATGGTGTTACAGGCCCACAGGTTTGGTTTGTCCCTTCCTGTGTTCAGTGGCCCCTCGCGCACACGCGCCGTCCTAGCAGCCGTTCCGACTGCAGGACGTGCCATGTTGGGAATTGTGGTGATTGCGCTGTTTGGGTCGGTGTTCAACCACAACCTCACTGCATATGACCCAATTTCGTCTTCGGTTGGTAACCCGCGCGTCGGGAAGTTCTCGCAGGTCTCGTTGCGACCAACTGGGTTCCGCGGCGAACGCGTCGGAACCTTTGAAAACGGCAAGCGGTTCTTTGGGGAGGATTCCAGCTGGGTCCGATATCAGTATGCGGCGCTTGGAACGAGTCAGTTGGGGAGCGATGTTCCCGTGCTGGCCGATGTGATCAACACTGGCAAGCTCCAAGCGTTTAGTGACTTTGGCATTGAGGCCTGTTACCGATTCCACGGGTATAGCACCGAGGGTGTGAAACGGGTGGACCTGGGTAACGGTGTGGTGGGAACAGTGTTGAACTGGGCCGATCCCGATGGCCTTGCTTGGACCACGGTGTACTGGCTGTGGGCAGTTCGTGAAGGCAGCGGCCTTCGCTACGAACGAGTGGTCTTGCTGCTCAATGACAGCAATTCCGCCCGTGTAGCTAGTCCACCGCTCGAGGATTCAATTGCCCGGCAAGTCGGGATCCGTGCCGATGAAGCAGTGCGCGGTGCAGAGACAGGAGATGTGACTGCGCGACAGGGCGAACTTCGGACCTTCCTCGTACAGTTCGCACGAACAGTGATTCAGTCATCGGCTGATCGGTCGGCGCAAATGCCTGAGCCAGTGGAGTTTGGCGGATGAAGATTCGAGAGATACCAGAGGATCTGGCCGAAGAGGTACTTGCTGAGTCCTTAGGTTGGGTCGAAGCCAAAAACCCCGGCATGACTGCTGCCTCACAGGTCAATCGTGGCCAAAAAATTGGTCTCATTGGCATGGCAGTAGCTGTTGTGCTGTGCCTAATCCTGGCGCCACTTGGAACCCTCATTGTTCTGACCACTGCAGCCACTTTGGTGTATCTGATTACGTTGTGTCATCGGATTTATCTGGTTCGAATCGGCCTTGGGGATGACTCTTCGATTCAGGTTGCTGACGAGGATGCTCGGGCAGTTCCCGATGAAGAACTCCCGATGTATACCCTGCTGGTACCTGCCTACGGCGAACCGCAGGTGCTTCCCGATCTACTAGCGGCCCTCAACCGAATTGAATACCCGCGTGACCGTATTGACGTAAAACTATTGCTCGAGGTTGGAGACGCTGAGACTATTGCAGCCGCTCGTGCCATTGAGACTGACCTTCCCGTTGAGGTGTTGCTGCTACCGGCAGGGGAGCCTCAGACAAAGCCCAGAGCGCTGAACTTTGGTCTGTACTTTGCTCGCGGATCTCTGGTGACTATCTACGATGCGGAGGATCATCCTGACCCGCTACAACTTCGCCGGGCCGTGGTCGCATTCAGTCGCGGCGCCGATGATGTGGGTTGTCTGCAGGGCAAACTCTCGTTCTACGGGGGAACCACCAACTTGCTGACTCGCTGGTTCACTGCGGAGTATCTGACTTGGTTCAACTTGTATTTGCCGGGGCTCGCTTCGACGAAGTCACCCATTCCGCTTGGCGGCACTTCAAATCACTTCCGTCGAGAGGCTCTTGAGGAGGTTGGTTGTTGGGACGCCTTCAACGTGACCGAGGATTGTGATCTGGGAATCCGCCTGCAACGAAAAGGCTGGCGCGTTGGGGTTCTGGATTCTTCGACGATGGAAGAGCCAAATGTTGATGTCGTCAACTGGGTCAAGCAGCGCAGTCGTTGGTACAAAGGATATTTGCAGACCTGGTTAGTAGGCATGCGAGACCCCCGCGGCATGGTGCGTGACTTGGGTTGGGCTGGATTTGGGCACTTCTGCTTGTTTGTGGGAAGCACGCCAGTTCTAGCGGTTTTAAATCTGTGGTTCTGGGCCATGACCCTGTTGTGGTTTGTGACCAAGGCCTCGTTCATCCAGGCGCTGTTCCCAGGAGCGCTCTACTACCTTGCAATCTTCTCGTGGTTCTTCGGCAACGTAGTGATTATCTACCTGTCGATTCTGACCTTGCGTGCAGTCCGCCGGCCGGAGTTGTTGGTCTCTGCACTGCTTTCGCCGTTGTACTGGGTGCTCATGGCAGTTGCCGCCCTGCGAGCCATGATCCAACTCTTTACGGATCCCTCACATTGGGAAAAGACCCAGCATGGTCTGACGCTGGATCAGGGCGAAGGCCGAGGAGATGCCGCTTGGGCCAAGCCACCGGTTCACGAGGCTCCAGCAACACCTGAGGCAGAGGAAAAGTCACTCAATCAAAGTTGACTCATTAATACCTGAGCTACATACTAGCAGTATGAGTATCCCGACTGATCTGCGCTCGGCACGCCATGCCGCACTCGGTGATCCTGTTCGCCTAGCTATTGTTGACGAACTGACTGTCTCTGACTGCTCTCCTGTGGAGCTTCGTTTAGCGTTCGGTCTGCCCTCAAACCTGTTAGCTCACCACCTTGATGTCCTGGAACAGGTCGGGCTGATTCACCGTTCGACTTCCTCCGGGGACGCTCGACGGCGCTATATCCACCTCAACTCAGAGGCACTCGGTGGCTTGGCTCCCAGAAAACGCGTTCCCATTGGATCAGCGCTGTTCTTGTGCACCAGAAACTCTGCTCGAAGCCAACTAGCAGCCGCTCTGTGGGAAGACATCTCAGGTTGCGCAGCGGAATCTGCGGGAACTGAACCTGCTGAGCGAATTGATCGTCGAGCAGTAGCTGCTGCAAAACGCAGGGGTCTACAACTCGAGGCAAGCACTCCCAAAGGGCTCAGTCAGATCAACATGACTCCAACGCTTGTCATCACTGTGTGTGACCTTGTGCATGAGGAATTGGCTCATGACGTGCAACCTCGGCGAGGCGGAAGTTGGCTGCACTGGTCAGTGCCTGATCCTGTGAAGCTGGGCACGGCACGTGCCTTTGACTCCACGCTCGATGAGTTGACTCGACGGGTGTCTGCACTAGTTGAGTCTGGTGGTTCGGCCGCATGAGTACAGAGATGCCCCCAGATGATGCACAGCTAGCAGTACTCCCCGAAACAGGCACCGGAACGCTTGGCCTTGACTTGGTTCGTCGGTTAGCGGCCGAAGCGCTTGGCACAGCGCTACTGATCATTGCAGTCATTGGCTCGGGCATCATGGCCACGAATCTGTCTAGTGATGTTGGTTTGCAGTTGTTAGAAAATGCTGCGGCAACCGGTGGAGCGCTCATTGGTCTGATCCTGATGTTCGGGGCCGTCTCGGGAGCGCATTTCAACCCGGTTGTGACCCTGACTGATCGGTTCTTGGGTTCCACCTCTACTAGCGACACCGTGTTGTATGTCATCGCACAGATCTTTGGCGGATGCTGCGGGGCAGTCCTCGCGAACCTGATGTTTTCGCTGCCAGCAGTAGAGGTCTCGACACATGTGAGATCAGGCGGCGGTATCTGGCTTTCCGAAGTGATCGCTACGGTCGGGCTGTTGCTAGTGATTCAAGGCTGCGTGCGAACCGGACGAGCCTCGGTAGTGCCCTTTGCCGTTGGTGCGTGGATTGCTGGTGCGTACTGGTTCACCTCGTCCACGAGTTTTGCCAATCCCGCAGTCACGATTGCCCGCATGCTGTCCGACAGTTTTGCTGGTATCGCACCGTCCTCAGTACCGATGTTCATTCTGATGCAACTCATTGGAACCGTGATTGCCTTCGGCCTGATTCGTTTGTTCTATCCACATACTGCTCCCGCTGTCGAAGGATCTTCCGATGTCTGAAAAACTGCCCGAAGTCTTGTTTGTGTGCATCCATAACGCTGGCCGGTCACAGATGGCGGCTGCGTTTCTTGCACAGGTTGGTGGATCTGGAGTCGTAGTTCGCTCAGCGGGTACTGCTCCCGCCGAGTCCATCAATCCGGCCGTGATAGACGCAATGGCCGAACTTGATATCGACTTGCTGAGTTCGGGAGCGACTCCGAAACGACTTGAAGATGCTGCCGTAGAAGCCTCGGATGTGGTCATTACTATGGGGTGTGGGGATGAATGCCCCTTCTATCCGGGTACGCGTTACTTGGACTGGAAACTTGATGACCCTGCAGGCCAAGGCGTTGCGGCCGTTCGACCGATCCGCGATGAGATCCTGCGCCGGGTTCAAGAGCTCTGGGCCGAACTCAGCGCTGCGGCCTCGTAGCGGCCGTTCATCAGAAACTCTCACTACTCACTACTCACTACTCACTACTCACTAGCTAACGGAGCAACCATGTCACGAGTACAACTAGCTATCAACGTCACAGATATCGATTCAGCAGTCATTTTCTATTCCAAGTTGTTTGCCACCGAAGTGAATAAACGCAAGCCAGGTTACGCAAACTTCGAGATTGCCGAACCCCCTCTCAAGCTGGTTCTGATTGAGGGCCCCGAAGGAGGCACGCTGAACCACCTTGGAGTTGAGACTGAAACCACAGCACAGGTTCAAGAAGCAGAAACCCGACTGTCGGAAACTGGCCTAGAAACCACTGGAGTTGATGACACCGTGTGCTGCTTTGCCGAAAAGACCGAGACCTGGGTAACTGATCCTGACGGCGCCAAGTGGGAGTGGTACGTCAAGACTGGCGACGCTGATCAGATGTCGCTAGAGAATCGGGGAACTGAGAGTTCCGAGGGAACCGCCTGCTGCGGCTGAAAAGGCCGGTTCTGTTAGCAGTCCCGGTGGTTTCTGGAGGCGTTGCTAGACAATACTAATGCTGCCCGCTCTCTTACTGAGCATGTGCAGAAAGTGATCTCACCGTGCAAACAATTGGTCATTACGTTGATGGTGCGCTCAGTCTAGGAACCTCTGGGTTGTCAGCACCTGTGTTTAATCCTGCCACTGGCGCTCAGCAGGCAGAGGTAGCTCTTGGCTCGATAGCCGATGTGGACGCCGTGGTCGCATCTGCTGCCACAGCGTTCGAGTCCTGGCGCAGTAGTTCGTTAAGCACTCGAGCAAGCATCATGTTCAAGTTTCGTGAACTCATGGATGCTTCGCGAAACGAACTGGCTGACTTAGTGAGTCTTGAACACGGCAAGGTTCCCTCTGACGCACTTGGCGAGATTGCTCGCGGCATGGAGAACGTTGAGTTTGCTTGTGGGATTCCGGCACTGCTGAAAGGCGAATACTCCGAGCAGGTCGCGGGTGGAGTTGATGTGTATTCACTGCGCCAACCCCTCGGCGTTGTGGCCGGCATCACGCCATTCAACTTTCCGGCCATGGTGCCCATGTGGATGTTTGCGAACGCCATCATGTGCGGGAACTGTTTCATTCTGAAGCCCTCCGAGAAGGACCCCTCTGCAGCGCTCTTTATGGCCAAACTCCTGAGCGAGGCTGGGCTACCGCCCGGTGTGTTCAACGTGCTGCAAGGAGACAAAGTTGCAGTAGATCGGCTGTTAGAGCATCCCCAAGTCAAGGCGCTCAGCTTTGTGGGCTCCACACCGATTGCTCGTTACGTGTACGAAACCGGATCAGCTCAGGGCAAGCGGGTACAGGCGCTCGGCGGGGCAAAGAACCACATGCTCGTGTTGGCCGATGCAGATATCAACGCCGCAGCAGACGCTGCCGTCTCTGCTGCCTATGGGTCAGCCGGTGAGCGCTGCATGGCAATTTCGGTAGTCGTCGCAGTGGGAGCAGTAGCTGATGAACTCATCCCTGCTCTTACGGAACGAATTGGCAAAATTGTGGTGGGTCCCGGTACTGACCCGAAAGCCGAGATGGGCCCACTCATCACTCGACAGCACTGCGACAAGGTCACGAGCTATCTCGATGGTGCCGAGCAGGCCGGAGCAACCATTTTGGTCGATGGCCGAGACGTATCGCTTCCAGGCGATGGGTATTTCCTTGGTGCTTCCCTGATCGACAATGTCACCCCAGAGATGCAGCTCTATCAGGACGAGATTTTTGGTCCGGTGCTAGCACTCATGCGGGTTGATACCTATGAAGAGGGTTTGGCACTCATCAACAGCAACCCGTATGGCAATGGCACGGCGATATTTACTCGAGACGGTGGGGTCGCTCGTCGCTTCCAGTTCGAGGTTGAAGCCGGCATGGTCGGAATCAATGTTCCGATTCCGGTACCAGTTGCTGCGTACTCGTTTGGTGGCTGGAAGAGTTCGCTCTTTGGGGACCTGCACATGTACGGACCCGACGGGGTCAAGTTTTATACCCGCAACAAAGTAGTGACCTCTCGTTGGCCAGACCCGGCCACGAGCAGCGTCAATCTAGGGTTCCCTGTCCATAAGTGAGCCCTGTCCATAAGTGAGCCCAGTCAACAAGTGAGAGAATCATGACCGCTACAGAATCTCAGTCGCCAGAAATGCAGCTCAGCCAGACCTATCTCGATGATCGAGCACATGTGTTTCATTCTTGGTCAGCTCAGGCTGCGCTCAAGCCGCTTGTGGTCACCGGAGGTGAGGGCGCATGGTTCTTTGACGAGACTGGCAAGAAGTATCTGGACTTCTCCTCGCAGCTGATCAACTTAAACTTGGGACACCAGCACCCAAAGATGATTGCAGCAATCCAAGAGCAGGCGGGAAAGCTGGCGACCATTGCACCAGGAATGGCCACGGATGCCCGCTCCACTGCCGCACGGATGATTGCCGAGCGCACTCCGGGCGATTTGAACAAGATCTTCTTTACCAACGGTGGAGCTGAGGCCACTGAGAACGCCATGCGCATGGCGCGCCTACACACAGGCCGGCACAAGGTGCTCTCGATGTATCGCAGCTATCACGGAGCAACTGGCGGCTCAATTGCCCTGACCGGAGACCCGCGCCGGTGGCCCTCCGAGCCCAGTGTCCCACCGGGAATCATCAAGTTCTTTGGTCCCTACCCATACCGATCATCGTTCTGGTCTGATTCAGTCGAACAAGAGTCGGAGCGTGCCCTAGAGCACCTCCGTGAAGTGATCATGTTTGAGGGGCCAAACACGATTGCAGCGATCGTGTTGGAGCCAGTTGTTGGTACGAATGGAATTTTAGTTCCGCCACCGGGGTATTTGGCAGGGGTTCGAGAACTCTGCGATGCCAACGGAATTGTCATGGTCTGCGATGAGGTCATGTCCGGGTTCGGCCGATGCGGCGAATGGTTTGCAGTCGATGCCTGGGAGGTCACTCCCGACCTGATTACCTTCGCCAAGGGGGTCAACTCCGGTTATGTGCCACTTGGTGGGGTAGCAATCAGCGCAGAGATTGCAGCGAGTTTTGATACTCGGGTCTATCCCGGGGGGCTTACCTATTCGGGCCATGTACTGGCCTGCGCGACTGCCGTCGCTTCGATGAACATCTTTGAAGAGGAAAACATTCTTGAGCGGTCTCGGCACCTTGGGAAAGAAGTATTTGGCCCGGGCCTTGAGGAACTGAAGGCGAAGCATCCGAGTGTGGGAGACGTTCGAGGGCTTGGCTGTTTCTGGGCGATTGAATTAGTGAAGAACCGAGAGACCAAAGAGATGTTTGTCCCCTTCAACGCCTCGGGAGCAGATGCTGCCCCGATGGTTGAGGTGGTGACAGCCTGCAAGGCAGCAGGGTTGTCTCCCTTTGCACATTTCAATCGCCTGCATGTGACCCCACCGCTGGTGATCTCCGATGAGGACGCTCGGCTCGGCCTCGAGATTATTGATCAGGCCTTGCTGTTAGCGGATCGCCACGTTCACTAACGCAGAGTCGTCAGCGAACTAAGGCCAAATTTCAACCGGGGTACCCGCAGGTACGAGAACTGCAAGCTTCAAGATGTCTTCATTGAACAGCCTTGGGCAGCCATTAGAAGCTGACCGGCCAATAGAAGCGGGTTTGTTGGTTCCGTGGATTGCGAGCACAGGAGCTAGTGAGTCAGGAGCGCCCTCTGCGTTCTCCCCGCCGAATGTATCCATTGCTTCGGAGTAGCCGTTCAGTGCCAGAGCGACTGGTCCGTAGCCTCCTGCAGGATTTGCCGAGGGCACGATGTCTGTCACATAGAAGCTTCCCGTTGGTGTGGGACTGCTCGGGCGACCAACGCTGATCGGAGCAGCAAAGAGTTCTTGGCCGGCATCAACCACCCGCAATGATCGATCCGCGAGAGAGACGACCACCTGCCTCTGAGTCGTGGACAGAACAAGTAAGTCACTTTTAATCCACCCGGTGGTTCCATTGGGGCGCACGGGAAGTTGGACCTCGGTCCATGAACCTTCTCGAGAGACAACGCCAAATATCAGTGGTTGCGGTGGCTGATAGGCGCCAGGGTTCGTAAAGACCCATCCGGTTGGTGTCACTCTTCGACCGGAGACGGCAATCTCGGCAGATGGAATCAGAACACGGCCCAGGTCTTGACCGCTGCGAGGCGGGACTGGGTCAGCAGAGGTGATGACAGGAGTAAGAGATGTATTCCACCCAGCGGGTGGTTTTGACTGCACTTGCACCTGATTGAACTGGCTACGAACAGTTGCCACCTCGTGTGTTCCTGGTGGCAGGGTTTGGTACTCCACAACAATGCTGGTTGTTGTGGTGGGGACCGTTCTGGGGATTGTGCTGGACGTGGTCTTTCCCGCAGTAGCTGGGGGAGTCGCGGTAGTGCTTGGCGTGTTCTGCGCTGACCTGGTTGCTAGAACCAAGCCCGATATCACCGCAGCAGAGAGCAGTCCGCCGGTTACCCAGATGACTGCCCTTCTTCGCTGCGATGACTTGGTCATATCGAGAAGCGGTTATGCATCACTTGTATCGCAAGACCCCTCGGATGTTTTTACCGGCGAGCATGTCGGCGAACCCTTGGTTGATGTCCTCGAGGGCGTATTCCTGGGTCACCATGCCTGCAAGATCGAGTTGGCCGTTGCGGTACAGCTGCATCAGGCGGGGAATATCGGACTGCGGATTGGCAGAACCAAAGATCGAGCCCACAAGCTGCTTCTCCATCAGTGTCAGATCGCAGAGCGAGATGTTGATCTGCCCTTCGGCCGCCGAGTGGATGTTGGTCACGACCACGCGTCCGCGCTTGGCACAGAGCGACATGATGGGAGCGATTTGCTCGCCATCTCCAACACCCATGCAGCAGATCACCTTCTCGCACATGCGACCCCAGGTGAGCTGTTGGATGAGTTCGTAGGATTCGCCGATGCTGCTCGCAGTGTGGGTTGCTCCAAATTTGAGTGCTTGTTCACGCTTGAACTCAATTGGATCAAT
>WLLG01000002.1 GCA_009700815.1 Actinomycetota bacterium | reverse complement strand
TCTCAGCCTCTGCGGTGATTCGCTCGGGCGCCTCTCGTTCCGCCACCTGAGCGCGCAGAGCATGGTTGGTGTCCTGCTGGGCGCTGATCTCGGCTGATAGCAGATCAATCTGGCGTTGGCCCGAGATGCGCTGGCTCTGAATCGCAACCGCTCCGAACAAAAATCCAAAGAACAACAAGACGGCCATAAGCACGGCGAGGCGGAGCGACACAACCCTGCGAGGAAATATTCGGAGCTGTGGTCCGGCCGCCTTCTGGGGGAGCGGCCGGACCACAGCTCGCGACTTTGTGCTGCTAGCTGCAGCGCTAGTGCGGCGCGTAGTTGACTTGGGTTGAATTACTGCGGGTGATCTCCGAGCGGATCGGCTACGAACAGCTGTCACGAGGCCTGCTCCTCGAGTCGCTCAACGGCCCTCAGACGGACACTCTCTGCCCGTCGATTCACAGCGATCTCTTCTGGAGCGGCTTTCCAAGCGCCGCGCTTCAGAAGTCGAACGGTTGGCTCCGCCCCACACGCACAGGGCAGCCCCGAGGGACAGACACAGCCGCCAGTTTCAGCCTGCCGAAACGCAGACTTGACCATTCGGTCTTCAAGCGAATGGTACGAGAGCACTGCAAGTCGCCCACCTGGGGCCAAGACCGATAACGCACCGTCTAGCGCATCAGAGAGTTGTTCGAGCTCAGAATTGACTTCGATTCGGATTGCCTGGAACGTCCGCTTAGCAGGGTGACCTCCAGTACGCCGTGCTGCTGCAGGAATGGCATTACGAATGATTTCAGCCAGTTCTGCTGTGTCCGTAACGGGGCGGGCTTCGACGATCGCTCGGGCGACTCGAGAGGCAAACCGCTCTTCCCCATAGGTCCGAATCACACGCGCAAGCTCGGGGTAGGTGTATTCGTTCACCACTTGCATTGCGCTCTTTGGTTCGCGGCGATCCATCCGCATGTCCAACGGGGCTGCTGATCGATACGAAAACCCTCGCTCGGCCTGATCAAGCTGAGGAGAAGAAACTCCAAGATCTAGTAGCACAGCACTCGCTCCTTGATGGGTTCGGTCTCGTACAAGATGTTCCAATTGATCGAAACCGGTTCGGACAAGTTCGAACCGGTCCGGCATGTCTGCCAAATTCCGCATCGCCGCTGAGAGGGCGACTTCATCTCGGTCAAGGCCGAGTAAGTGCAACCCCGGATTGGCTTGCAGCACCGCACGCGCATGGCCTGCTCCCCCAAGGGTCGCATCCACGTAGAGTCCAGCGGGAACTTCGCTGAACAAGTCCACGATGCGATCGAGCAGGACTGGCTTGTGTACGAAGTCATCGGACACAACTGCTCCGGCCTTGCTGGAGGACAGCCTCCCGATCACGCGACGACTGCCGGGATGTCTCCCCGGTCAGTCCGAATCGGCGCGGGCGGAGTTCAAGGCCAACCCTCACGTTGACCGGGAAGCTGCCCACCGGCATGGCCGGCGGATAGATGGTGCTTGATCTTTCGTTGCAGTTGGCGCTGGAGTCGCTGCGGCTCATAAGAACGTCAATTCGTTGAATTTGTCGGCCAAGGTCTGTCCTTGTTCATCTCTCGACAAGGTTTCGCTCTGTCGTGCAGCCCAGACTGATCGGTCATAGATCGCAGCGAAACTGCCCGAACCCACAATCGTGACTTCACGTTGCAGGCCCAGAATCTCTCTCAGCTGTGAACTGACCGTGACGCGATGCTGGGAGTCAGGCGTGGCAGGGCTCACTAGTGACAAAAGCACTTGCATGTCTTGGCGCTCGAATTTTCCGCTCAGTTCAATTTTTCTGCGGTAGCGATCCCACCCGTCCGGGGTGAACAACGCCGCTGAACTACCGAGAAACGCAAGATACGCACCGTCGACAAATTCGGAGCGGTACGCAGAAGGGAGGACCATGCGGCCCTTATCGTCGATCGTGTGTTCAAACTGACCGAAGAATTCCATACCCTCACTCGCTCAAGCCGCTCGGCGGCTGGTTGGCTCACTAGATCGCTTGCTGCTGCTAATCGTTATTGCTGGCCGGTTTTGCTGGCCGGTACTGCTGGTCCCGAATGGAGCGAACCAAGAACCTTGGGCAATTCCCCCTAAAGCTTCCCTTTTGCTCCACTTTCCGCCATCCTAACCCTATTTCCTCCACGATCAAGCATTTCTTTGGAATTGGTCAGAAAAAATCACACTTTCCGCGCGTGCTCTCGCGCTCATAGTGGACCCCCCTCATCGATTGGCGCCGGTAAGCTACGGAATCCGTCGCTTTCCGGCGCCAATCCAGGGGGAGTTTCGAGTTGGCTAGCGCGGAGGGCTAGCGCGGAAGGCTTGCTAGCAGTGCGTTGAGGATCTGCCGCTCTGCAGTAACCCCCGAGGGCGCTGGGGCTACCTGTTCTGCTGGGGCTACCTGCACTGCTAGTACTCCACTATTCAATGCATCGCCGAGTGCATGACCAAACTCGGTTCCCGCAGCAGTCTGCGGGTAACAAGACTGCAGAACTTCCAACAAGGGCTTGGGGTCCCAGTGCGTGTAGACAACGCACTGAAATCGCGCCCCAAGTCGAGACCTGCGCTGAGAAATACCCACAATCTTCTTCTGATCAACTGTGACCTCGCCTGGCCCCAGTCCAGCAAAACAAGCCACCTCTGCAAGATCACGATGCAGCAGGGGGCCCCGGTGAACCACTGGCTGCGCGGCTAGCTGACTCGTTTCAGCCAAGGCCTCTGCCCAACACTCCCCCAGCCACCACGAGGACTGACCCACGTCGGAGCGCCACAACGGATCACCCGCTGGCAACCAGATATCAACCCAGCATTGATCACCGGGCGAGAGCCACACTGCGCCTCCCCCCGAACGTCTCACGGCAAGGTCACAACCGAATTGCTCCAGCACTTCGGCAGCAACAACCGCCAACTTCTCGGAGGATCCAAGTCTTGACCCTGCGACTTGAGCGCTTCCCAAGACCACCGCAGGTCGGGTGAGGGAATGCAGTCGGACACACCTCTGCGCAGGTGGCATCTCGGATTGATGCAATTCATGAGCGTTCCCGCTCAAGAACTCAGTGATCCAGGGACTTTGTCCTGGCGCGGCACTAGTCATTGCATGGGATTCTCCCCCATCTCAGAGCACTCCGAACGCAGTCCTGCCAAAAAACTAAGTCTTGCTCAGGAGTAACCTGCACAGGATGGAGAACGGCGAGTTGCCAAATGGGTTTGGTGCTTCACCCGGGTCACGGCGGCGCGCAGCGCGAGTTGTTGTCCTTGACCCACTCGACAGAATTCTTCTTATCAATGCGAGCGACCCGCTTCATCGCAATGGCCCCGGCTGGTGGGAGATCCCAGGTGGTGGTATCGACCACGGCGAAAGCACCGAAGAGGCTGCTCGACGCGAACTCTGGGAGGAAGCGGGCATAGCCGAGGCAGAGATCGGACCATGCGTGTGGTTCCAACGTGTGCAGTTCTCTTTTGGTGGCTGGCATTTTGATCAGGATGAGTGGGTACACATCGCCCGCTGCGAGGGTGTATCGGAGGGACCCCAGGGCCTCGAGGCACTCGAAGTGCTTGCTTTCGGCGAGCAGCGATGGTGGACCCTCGAGGACCTGCTTGAGCACCAACCCCGCACTATTCCATACCGGATGGCGGAGTTTCTTCCCCATGTCATCGGCGGTCAATTCGCTGGCGATCCGATCGATATCACGCCGGATGAACACCATGTTGCCAGGTGGCATGAGCAGGCCTCCCCTCCTAAGGGCTAAGCAGCCAGACCGACTCGAGCCAGAACTAGTTGAGCACGAACTCTTCCACGCAGAACTGCTGCAACTGCTCTTCCCGCGGTACTCGGCCGATCCCCGGCCCCGTCGGCAAGATCAGTTCGCCAGCAGGGTTCACGTTGATCGGATCACAGATATCGCTGTCCACGTACTGCTGACTCGGCCCCAGATCCGTAGGCAGATTGCAACCAGGCAGAGCCGCCACGGCTGTTGCACCCGCACGCCCGATCCCAAGTTCCAGCATGCCTCCAACAAAAACGCCGAGGCCTGCAGAAGATGCAGTTTCCACTGCCAAGGCAGCGGCTCTCATGCCGCCAAGTCGAGCAGGCTTGACCGAGACCACATCAACAGCTCCCGCTAGCACGGCACACTTCACCGCATCGATCGAGGACAGTGATTCATCTAAGGCCAGCGGTGTGAGCATCGAGGAGCGAAGCCCAGCAAGCTCCTCCCAAGGCAATCCTGCAGGGAACGGCTGTTCCAGAAAAACCAACCCCAAGGCATCTACTGCCAGAATCTCACTCAGGCCGGCGTAACTCCCGTTTGCATCGGCTGCTAGCGGTAGGTCGCCAATGGCCGCACGAACCGCTAGGAGCTCCTCGACGTCGTGACCGGGGGCAATCTTGATTTTCACCATCGCAGCACCGCCTTCAGCGGCTTCGCTCGCAAGCTCGGCGAGTTTCGTTGGTGATGCGCCGAGGTCAGCAATGACCGCACAGCGCGAAAGTGCCTGCTTGGCAATCGGCCGCTCACCTGTTGGTGGGCTGCCGCTCAGACTGAGCAACTCCTCGAGCAGGGATCTTCCTTCCGAGCGGAGCCGGGCATCGAGCGATGCATCCGCTAGCGCCGCAGCAGAAGCGATCAGTCCCCCAGACACAGCAGACCCAACCGACCCAGCAGACCCAGCAGACCCAATAGACAGAGCAGAGCTCGTAGCAGCAGCTAAGCCACTGCGCAGGACAGCGGGTCCTAGCTGAGTGGTCAGGCCAACCCATGCCCTTTCCGTGGACTCAGTTACATACCCATCAGATGACAGCGTGGGGCACTCGCCCCACCCAACGGTGCCATCGGAAAGTTGCCAACTCACTAGAATCACATCGCGGATCTGTTCCGTTCCGTGAGCAGCAGAATGGTGGTGCAGCAGCGGAAGGTTGACTCGCAGAAATCGAATCTCTGCGGGGGCGCCCCCGCTCACGAGCGGGATGTCGCTGCCGGCCAAGCCCGACACCAGCGCAGATACGTCAGCAAGTCATCCGGTTGAGCCACAGCAGTTCCATCACCACCGTAGGCAGTTACCATCCGAAAGCGTAGGTACGCAGCATCGGGCAGCGGCAGGAACGGGGCTCGTCGCCACCAACCTGATGGTGCAAGAAGAAACATCTGCCGAATGGCTGTGGGCCACAGCGATGGATGGCCCAGCACGACCCGAATCATCGGCCAGGTGATTTGGGTTGAAGATCGGGTCACAGGCGTAGCTGCTCTCTGAAGTTTCTCAAGGTCTTACCCCAAGAGTAGCGGGACTGCATCTTGGCGGACCGTAAGGTCAGCGCACTGCTAGCAGGGACGCTCTTCAACTCTGCGCAGCCAATCCAGCTCGGCCCACAGCCGCTGCCCCCAGCAATGGTCCACGATCTTCACAACCGGATGGAACAATCCGTAGCCCAGAAGAGAAAGCTAGACGGGCGCTGCGATCAGCCTCTTGTTGAGCAGCCTGAAAGAAATCTTGCCCAAAGCCCAGAGCAACCGAGCCAGCAACAACTGCAAGTCGCAAGTCCAGCAGGTTTGCTACCGAGGACACTGCTCGGCCGACGAGAAGTCCAGATCTGCGCCGGATTTCGGTGGATGCATACATGGCCGGCTCGCCAGTGAATGCTGCGATGGCCGCTCCCGAGACTTCGGCTTCTAGGCACCCCTGCGCCCCGCACACACAGTCACGGCCCAGAGGTTCAACAATGACGTGACCGATGTGACCAGCGTTACCACAGCCCCCATCGAGAAGCGTTCCGTTCAGAACGATGCCACCACCAACCCCGGTGGAAACCACCATCGCCATGTAGTCGGACTCTCCGCGGGCAGCTCCTAGCCAACCCTCTGCTAGTGCGAACGCCTTGGCATCATTGTCGATATAGATGGGGATCGGATAGGTCTGCTGCAGACGCTCAAGCAGGGGAAAATCCCGCCATTGTGGAATGTTGAGCGGCGATACGGTCTGCCCGTGCAGCGTCATTGGTCCGCCGCAGCCAACACCAATCACATCGGGCGCCAGACAAGCTTCGGCTACGACAGAATCCATCAACGCCGTCAGCCGGTCGAAGAGGTCAACACCAGTACCGTCCTGAGTCGCTATCTGCGAACGGGCTAGCAGCTGTCCCTGAGTATCGAGGATTGCAGCAGCAATCTTGGTTCCACCAATGTCTACGGCCAGTACTACCGAGTCTTGGGCAGGTGACTCCGGAGTTTTCTGCTGACCCATAAGAAGAAAACTACCAGTTACAGCACCTCTCAGCCGAGGAAGCTCTGACAGACTGAACTCATTCGAACCTTGAAGGGACCACGGTGAGCAGTACCCCGAGCAGTGCACAAGGCTCAACAACTTTTGCGGAACACTTTGACTCAATCTGCGCCAATATCGGACTCGCGGTTCGGGGAAAGGAGCAGGTTGTCCGCCTGACCGTTACCAGCCTGGTTGCTCACGGCCACCTCCTGTTGGAGGACGTACCAGGTGTCGGAAAGACCTCGCTTGCAAAAGCAGTTGCTCGATCCGTGGATGGCGAGTTTGCCCGGGTGCAGTGCACCCCCGATCTGCTCCCCTCAGATCTCGTCGGAACCTCGGTCTGGAATCAACAGGACGGCAGCTTTGCATTTCGCAGAGGACCTGTTTTTGCCAACCTGCTACTAGCCGATGAGATCAATCGGGCATCGCCAAAGACTCAGTCCGCATTGCTCGAATCCATGGCGGAAGAACAAGTCACCGCAGATGGGACGACGTATCACCTCCCGAAACCATTCATGGTGATCGCCACCGAGAACCCGCTCGAGCATCACGGGACTTTTCCGCTACCCGAAAGTCAGCTCGACAGATTCATGATGAAGCTGTCCATTGGGTATCCAGGCAAAGAGGCAGAGCGGGCTTTGCTTCGCGAGCCGGACCACGACGCAGTCCTAAGTTCCTTAGCTGCAGTTGCAACCTCTGCGGAGATCCTCGCTATGGGTGCTGCCGCCCAACAGTTGTACGTTGCCGACTCGCTGACGCAGTACCTAGTTGAGCTAGCCGATCAGTCTCGTAACAGCGCGCTGTTTGAACTTGGAATTTCGCCACGAGCAACACTTGGTCTGCTGCGCGCGGCGCGAGTCTGGGCGGCTGCCGAGGGCCGCAACTTTGTGACACCAGACGATTTCAAAAATCTTGCTGTGCCCGTGCTAGCGCACCGAGTCATCCTGAGTTCCGAAGCCCGCCACAAAGGACTCAGTCCGGCCAGTGCCATTGAGGAATTGATCCGTTCAACCCCGATCACGCACTGAGATGCGCCTCACGCAGCGCGGTGCGGCTGTGCTCGCAACATCACCGGTCCTAGGGCTTGCAGCATGGCTGCTCGGATTGCCAGAGGCTGCGGTGCTCTCGGCTTGCGCTGCGCTCCTCGTACTCGTCGCTGCAGTCTGGACCAAAGCCCGTGCAGCAGTTGTAGACGTTCAGCGTTCGATCCTGCCAACTCGACCACGGGTAGGAGAACCTTGCCGAGTTCAACTCCAGATCCTCAATACCGGTAGCCGATCCACCGCTCCGCTCCTTCTGACCGAGCGCATAGAAGCTGTTGACTCGCTTCGCATACAAATCGCTCCCGTTCCATCTGGCGAGCAGAGCATGACCAGCTACATCTTCCCCACTCATGTTCGAGGACGCCAAGTCGTTCTCCCAACGACGGTTCAGGTTGAAGACCCATTCGGCCTGCTGCGCTCGACCCGCCCCGCAGGGACTGAGACCCGGGTTCTGGTCCTGCCCAAACTCTGGCCACTCTCACCGCTTCTGGCAGTCCTCGGTCAAGAGAACATGACACCATCGCACGCAGCAGCTTTCATCTCGAGGCCTGCAGAGGAGTTCGCTGGCCTACGCGAGTACTTACCCGGTGATGACTTGAGGCGAATCCATTGGCCAACCACGGCACGGACTGGCCGGCCAGTGATGCGACAGTTTGAACTGCCGCTACAACACCGAACCACAGTGCTGCTTGACCTGATGAGTTCGGCGTCCTTCGAGCGCAGCGTGTCGGCGGCAGCGAGTGTGGTTGCCCTTGAGGCAGAACAAGGTGGTCTCATTCGCTTGGTGACCACGGCAGCTCAATCGGTTGCACTTAGCGGAATCGAGTTCGTCAATGCTGCGGATCAGTTCGATCAACTTCAGGACCGCCTAGCTCAGGTGGCGCAGTCCCCCAAAGCTGTTTCTATCCAGAGTCTGCTGCAACTTCTTGACGCTCAAGATGGTGGCCGCCTAGTCATCTGTGCGGGCTCCATGACTTCGACCGACCTAGACGTGATCCAGAGAGGTAGCCGTCAGTTTTCTTCGCGAGTACTGCTCACCTCGAGCGGATCGGAGCAGAAACAAAGCACAAGTGATCAGTCCCCTCAGCAGCAGGGTTGGTTGCATATCGATTGGCCTGATGGCTCGGCGCTGAATCGAGTCTGGGATCAAGCGACTCGCTCTGCCGCCGGAGCGAAACAGTGAGTCCGCAGTCCTCACCGGGTGCGCCCGCAGCACAAGAGGACGGTTCTAGTCGCAGGCCCGATTCCGTTCCAGCCTTTGCCGCTGAACTCGGACTCTTGGCCTTGGCTGTGGGCACAGCAGCCAGCTTTCTACGTCTGTTTGACACTTGGAGCTTTGTATCGGAGCTTGCCATTGCGCTTGTTGCTCCATGGCTGCTTGCTCTGACCCTACGCAGATTACGGGTGGGCTTAGCTGCCGCTTTGGCTGCACAACTGCTTGCGGCGGTGGTACTTCTCACGGCGCTTTTCGCTCCCGGAAGCAGCAGATTTTTGCTTCCCACTCCCGCAACGGCGCGCCTATTGAGCAGCAGTATCTCGACCTCGTTCACCGAATTCTCCCAGCTCGTGGCTCCCGTGCCTGCAACCAAAGGCTTCATGATCGTCATTGCTGTCGGGTTCTGGCTGTTCATTAGTTTTGCCGATGCTGCTGCATTTCGATTCGCAGGTCCCGCTCAGGCAGCTACCCCATTCCTAACGACCTTTCTGGCCGTTGGCCTCCTCTCGAGAGACTCTGCGCGCATCAGTTCAACAGCGTGTTTCTTGGCGGGTCTTTTAGTCTTTACGGTCACGCAGCTCACATTGAGAGCGGCTAGAACTCGCTGGGATGGGTTACCGCACAGAAGCGCAACTGCTGGGGTGGCGCGCTCGGCCGTCCTTGTAGGCAGCCTCGCAGTCATTGGGGGACTACTTCTTGGACCTGCCGTAGCAGGGGCCACAGACCCGGTAGTCAACCTGCGACAGCTTGGTCGCAGTCCCGAACCTCGAACTGTTGTGAGTCCGTTTGTTGGAATCGGGTCGCTGCTCGGAGAGCGCAGCAATACAGAATTATTCACAGTCCGAGCAGATGCTCCGGCTTATTGGAGACTGACCGCACTAGAGGAATTTGATCCGGATCGCAACATCTGGATCTCTCGTGGCACCTATCAACGCAGCGATGGTGAACTTCCATCCAACCTTGGCCCAACGGTTTCGGGAACCACCCTTCGTCAAGAGATTCAGATTTCGGAACTGACGGGCCTATGGCTTCCGGGTGCCTACCAGCCAGCGCAGATCACAACAGACACTGAGGTCAGCTTTGACCGAGAATCCTCCTCGATCATCTTGGTTTCACCTGATTCCAAACTCACACCGAAATATCAGTTGGACTCGCTCATCCCAGACTTTGCTGCCGCAGCCCAAGCTCAAGCGGGCACCAAGCAGGAGCTCGACCCGATCTACTTTGAGAAGAGCCAAAGTCCTGCGATTACTCCAGAGTTGCTGGCGCAGATTACGGCAAACACGACAACACCCTTTGAACAAGCCATTGCCCTTCAGAATTGGTTCCGCAGCCAGTTCCGTTATGACGACACTGTCGACTTCAGCCAATCCGCCGACCCGCTGGCCGAGTTCTTGCAGACTGCTGCAGGTTTTTGCCAGCAGTTCTCCTCTGCCTTTGCGCTCTTTGCGCGAGCGCTAGGACTTGGGAGTCGCGTCGCAGTTGGGTTCACCCCAGGAGACCCCGTCGGGGTTGCGAACCAGCCAGAGCAGTCAGGTGCAGGTACCCGTGAGTACCGGGTACGAGGCCGGCATGCCCACGCATGGCCCGAGATTTATTTCGCCGATCTCGGATGGGTTCCCTTTGAGCCAACTCCGGGCCGAGGTGACCCTCAGACTGCGCCCTACACAGGGGTTGGTGCTGCACAAGCCACCCCTCCCGCCACAACTGCTGGCGGTTCCACTGAGACCGATAACAACGGAGTCACCAACAATGGAGATGCCGTTACTTCGGTTCCGACAACCTCAACTGAGGACAGTTCCGCTCTGCCTGCCCCGAAGCCAAGCCCAGAGGCAGATACCAGCTCCTCAACCCCGAACAACAGCGGCACTGCTCTCAAACGTTTCGCCTTCAGTCTGCTGTTGCTCATCTTGGGCATAGGAATCTTGTCTGGGTTGATGATCTGGGCTGCACGCCTACTCAAACAGCAAAAACGCCGTCAAGGGTTGCAGGACTTACAAGAGGCATCAGAGGAAGAACAGTCCTTGCTCGATGCGCTCTTCGTTGAGGACGCTTGGAAGCGAGCTCTGCTGTGGCTGTCCCTCGTAGACATTCGTCCTACTACCTTCGAAACGCCAGCGGAGTTTGCAAGCCGAGCCTCAAACTTGCTTCCTACCACCGAGGGCAACCCACAGGCCACGGTGCTAGGTAGAACATCATTGCGCACTCTGGCCAACTCAGAGACTGCTCGCCGGTACGGCCAGATTGGCGAGTCTTCACATCTGGGAATCAAGGCGCAACAAGCAGCCGACTCAGTAGAAGAGCTGATCCGCTATTCGTCCTCGGGACGACGCAGTCGGTCTTTTGCCTTTGTGCTGGCATCGTTGAAGTAGTCCTTCAGACTTCCGCTGCCGTTATTACGCAGGGCCTGGGTGGCCTCGTTCATGCCGGCGCGCCCAAGTTGACGGGCATGAGACTCAATAAAGATGGCCAGTGCAAAGACGACAAGAAAGCCAGCGAAGGCAGCCAAATAGCTGACTGCTAGCAAGAGCACCGAAGCGATGAGCGCCAGAACAAAACCAAACACGCCCCACTTGAGACGCCGCATGGACTCGGTATACACAGTTGTAGAACCGACCTGCCGAGCAAGGTCTGGGTCGCTGGCGCGCAAATTTTGTTCAATCTCGCCCAGGATTCGCTGTTCGTCCTCAGAGAGCGGCATGTCTGATCACCCGATTGTCATGATAAGTGTGCTGCGTTTGTTCTGTGCTGCTTTTGTTCAAAGATACTTCCTTCAACTCCCTAAAGATACTGCCAATTTCACCCGTTCGTGGGGTCGGGCAGTTTTTGATCCTTCAGGAAGTCTCAGCCGGCGGCGGCACACCCGACTTGCTCGCCGTATCCACATCATGTTCCGCAGCGGGTCCCCATTGCTGGCCGTGAGCCTGTTTGGCTTGACCAGCAAGACGAGCAGGACCAATCAGTTCCGCACCAAATTTGTTCCGAATAGCATCCACGGCAGAGTTCGTGGCATCCCACTCGGAGTCAGATGCGTCAAGGGCTGCTCGGCTTGGGTTGCGTCGCCCCGGGTCGTCCCGCAGGCCAGCAAGAGCGTCATCGAAGGAGAGTTGCTGTTGCAACTCGCCACGCAGGAGATTCGCCACTCCCACTCCAAGCAATCTCACGCCTCGTTCAACTGGCAACCGCAACAAAAGCGACCAAGCAGTTCGCACCAGGTCAGTGCCGCGATCGGTTGGAGCCTCGAGGGTCTGCGAACGAGTGACCGTAGTGAAATCTCGATACCGAACCTTGAGTTGCACGGTTCTGCCTCGGTACCCGTGATGACGCAGGCGGCTCGCAACTGCTTCGCTCTGACGAACGAGCTCTGATCGGAGCGCATCCATCGAGGAAATGTCTTGAGCGAAGGTCTGTTCCTGGCTCATGGACTTGGGTTCGGAGTTCGCCACGACAGGACGGTTATCGCGGCCCAGAGACAGTTGATGAAGATGCGCCCCAGCACCAGGGCCAAGAACAACCACTAGCAGCTCCTGCGGAACCTCTGACAAGTCCCCAATGGTGACTACGCCAAGGGGTGCGAGCTTTGCCAACGTGGCGGGGCCTACGCCCCAGAGCCGCCCCACTGGCAGCGGGTGCAGAAACTCAAGCTCCTCACCCGGCGACACCACAGCCACCCCTGGGCCTTCAATGGGGCCACCGCGGGAGGCAGTTGGTTTGGCCGAGGTGGTTGCGAGCTTCGCCAGAAACTTATTCGGCGCTATGCCCAACGAGCAGGACAGACCTGTCTCTTCTTTGACGCTGCACCGCAGCCGCTGAGCCACATCCAAAGGCTCCCCAAGTAGGCGACGAGACCCTGAGATATCGAGGAAGGCTTCATCAAGGCTGAGCGGTTCAACCAGCGGAGTTAGGGTCCGAAATATTTCCATGATGACGGCCGAGGTGCGGCTGTAGTGAGCATGGTCGCCCTGCAAGAACACTGCGTCGGGACACAGGCGTCGCGCTTGGACCGAGGACATTGCCGAGTAGACACCGTAGGAACGGGCCTCATACGAGGCGGCCGCGACTACGCCTCGATCGCCGGTGCCGCCAACCACAACGGGCAACCCTCGAAGCTCTGGGTGGCGGAGGAGTTCCACCGATGCAAAGAATGCATCCATGTCCACATGAAGAATTACCCGAGCCGAATCTTGGCTCACTTGCGAGTTACCGAGACATCATGCGGGGCATCTCCGTGCAACTCATAAACAAATTCTCGTGGAGACTCGAATCTCTCTGTCATCCACTCCATCAACGGCTCGCGAACCCAAGGCTGTGCATGCTGCAACCGCTCAGCACAGACCTGCGGTGACACCCAGTCAGATGAAATCACGATGCCGTCCGGGTCATGGCCGAGCGTCACCTCTCCATGCACCTCGAGAGCAAGGTGCACCTCGACACGGAGCCGCCAGTTCAGCCCAGGAGCCTCTACAAGAATCTCGTAGAGCAAACCCGACCAACGCATCACGTTCAGACCAGTCTCTTCGCGAACCTCTCGCGTCAGTCCGCTCAGCAGAGTCTCGCCAGGATCGATGACACCGCCGGGAGTTGTCCAGTCCGACTTGCCGTTCTGTCGGAGGTTCTCTACGAGCAGCACGCCGGAGGGTGCCTGCCCTGCATCCCCTGCCTGCCCTGCATCCTGAAGAGAGGCCGGACTTGAACCGGCAGAGTTGTTGGCCGCGAGGGATCCAGCTTGGATCACCGCTCCACCCACGAACCAGTCGCGCATGTCGTTAGTTTGCCAGCAACTAGCGGCCTCAAGAAACAGCAGTCCAATAATGCGTCACTCCTCGCAAGCTGTGGGGCATGATTAGACCTTGTCGTGTACCTACGCGACCTCAAAGGGGATGAAATGCGCAAGGCAACTTTCAAGCTCATGTTGGCATTTTTGGCCACACTTGCACTATTCGCTACAGCTTGCAGCGGGTCTGACAGCGAATCGGGAGGAGACTCAAATAACGCTGATTCAGGTTCAGATTCGGCCATGACTATTGCGGTTCCTGCTGACCAGCCCACCATCCAAGATGCCGTTGATGCGGCAAAGCCGGGCGCCCTCATCCTGATTAGCCCGGGGGTCTACAACGAAGATGTTGATGTCACGACGGACGACCTGACGCTGCGGGGACTTGACCGCAATACGGTGATCCTCGATGGACAGTTCAAGCTTGAAAACGGTGTTCGCATACTCGAAGCCAACGGCGTAGTGGTCGAAAACATGACGGCCCGCAACTTTACTTCCAATGGCTTTTATTGGACTGGCGTAGAGGGATACCGCGGCTCTTACCTGACGGCCTACCGCAACGGAGATTACGGGATCTATGCATTCGACGCAGTGAACGGACAACTCGACAATTCACTCGGATCGGGTAGCCCCGACGCCGGCTTTTATATTGGCGAGTGCTATCCCTGCAATGCGCTCATCGACAACGTGATTTCGGAGAACAACGGCTTGGGTTACTCCGGCACGAACTCTGGCGGTGATTTGTACATTGTGAACTCAACATTCAGGAACAACCGTGCCGGTGTCGTACCGAACAGTGGCAGTTACGAACTCTGCTACCCAGAACGTGACACCACGGTGGTGGGCAATCTGGTCTACGAAAACAACAACGAAGTAGCCCCAGCCATCGAGGTTGCTTTGCTTGCCCAGGGCAACGGGATTTTGCTGCCCGGTGGCGTACGAAACCTGGTACAGCGGAACCAAGTGTTCAATCACAAGCGAACCGGAATTGGCCTTGTGCCCTACCCAGAAGAGGACGCAAGCGACCTAGCGCCCGAGGCTGCCGAGTGGGACACCCCTTGTTCAGAAACCCATGACGTAGAGGTCCCTCCCATTCCCGCTGCTGACTGCAAAGCAGTTGATGGTCTACTCAAGGGCTGCGTCGTATTTTGGAACCCGTATGAGAATCGGATTTTGGATAACACCATCTCCGGTTCGGGTGCAGCAGATCTAGCTGTTGGAACTGTCGACCTGCTGGGACTTGGAGTCACAACCGACATGCTGCGCAACTGCTTTAGCGGTAACACCTTTGCCACGAGCGCCCCGAATGACCTTCAGGCACTCGCCCCTTGCGATGCTGAGGGCAATGGCGGCAGCTGGGATGCGGGGGCACTCGACTTGCTGGGCTTGTTGGGATCACCGGCAGCAGCACCGCCCGAGGGTACGTACAAGACAACCCCCGAGCCTGCAGCTCAACCCAACATGCCAAATGCGGCAAAGGCACCGGTGACCCCAGCGCCGACCGGTCCGCCAAAAGTGGATATCGACGCAATTGCTCTGCCCGCTCGCCCCGCAGGTACATGACCTCGCTGTTCAGTAGGCCTCGAGCACAGGGTGCAGCTGCCATCGCCTTGATGAGCAGTGCAGCACTCTTGCTCGGGGCCTGCTCAATATCAGAGGCTGCAGGCAACTCGGGGCAGCCCCCTAGAGCGCAGGTGAGCCCCCTCTCCCCTGCCCGCCACACTGGCCCACAGGGATTAGCCGGACAGTTCGTGACGGACTGCGGTTATAGCCACTCTGCGCCGGATGACCCGATCGTGTTTCCTGGCGAACCCGGCATGTCTCATGAGCACGACTTTTTTGGCAACAGCAGCACGAACGCAGACTCCTCTACGGCCTCGCTACTCAAGGGCGCTACAACTTGTCAGAAGCAGCGAGACACTGCTGCGTATTGGGCCCCGCAACTCAGAGATAACGGCCAAGTCGTCACCCCGGTGAAGTCAGTTGCCTATTACCGAGCAGCACCGGGGGTGAACCCGAAAGATGTGGTGACCTTCCCAGAAGGGCTTCACATCATTGCCGGTGACATGACTGCAACCGAACCCCTCTCCCCCGACCTTGCAGGCTGGGCCTGCGGCGTGTCCTCCGCCCATGACGCATCGCCCCCGCAGTGTCCGGCTTCGGCGCCACTTCGAGCCGTCATAACATTTCCTGATTGTTGGGATGGCGTAAACACAGACAGCAAGAATCACCGCAGCCATATGGTCAATAGCTCGCAAGGCCTGTGCCCCAAGACTCACCCCGTTCACGTTCCGCAGTTGACCTTTGCAGTGGCCTACCCAATCTCTGGGGCTGGTCACGACCTAACGCTGGCATCGGGCTCGACCTATGGAATCCATGCCGACTTCATCAATTCCTGGGACCAAGAAGGATTAGAGAACGAGGTCAAGCTCTGCCTGAACCGCGATGTGGTCTGTGGACTCTCTTCGAACCGAGATGAAGACCCACTTTTTGGTCCTAAGTAGACAGCCCCTCCGGCCAGAAGCACTCGTCGTAGTTCCTAGCTCTCTGCTACTTGAACCCGACCGTTCATTCCGGCTTTAGGAGTTCCGTGTAGCGAGCAGTAGTAGGGATACATGCCCGGTTCGTCGAAAATCACCTGAGCCTGCTCATCAGGCTGCAGGTCATCAGTAGCGATCTGCTCGAATGCGCCTTTCTGCACAGGAATCACATTGTGAGGGTTCCGGCCCTGATTGTTAAACACAACTTTGGTTCCAGGCGAGACCGTGATGTACTGCGGGGAGTACACGTTGTCCTTGACAATGACGGTCACCTCGGGAAGCGATGTCTTGTCTACAAATTTGCTTTGCGGCACTTCAGGTAGACCCTGAGTTGCTTGATCACCAGGTGAAGCAGATGGATCTGGAGAACCCGCAGAGTTAGAACCGGCGCAACTCACGGCTAGAACGAAGCAGCTAGCTAGGACAAAGAATCCAGCAGATCGAAGTCGAATCATGCAGGGGACCCTAGTTTGCAGAGGGCCCTAGTTTGCAGAGGGCCCTAGTTTGCTGAGGGCCCTAGCTTGCAGGAGTCAGGCCCCAGCAGTTCAGAACTCAGTCTCGGGTCAGGACCGGTCCTGGGGATCCGTCAGGCAACCGCTCCTGAACTACTGCATCACCAATCTCGGTAGGGACCGCCGAACCCACTGATGGGTTGACAGACTCAGAAGCTGCGGCAGCGGGCTGAACCCCAGACTGCACTGCGTCGGTGGCGCCACTTTCTTCGCTGACTAGCAGCAGCATGCCAACGGCCGTAACGGCCACAACTATGCCGAGCGCTGGGATCAGCACGCGATTTCGCAACCTCGAACCGCGAGTTCGAACCGACTCTGTGCTGAGCAGCATCATCTCAATGAGTTCCTGCTCAATTTGCTCTGCGGATCGCCCAAGTGCCTCTGCGAGCACCTTCATGTCGGGCTTGCGGAGCGGAATGATCTCACCTGGTTCAATGCCACGCATCGAATACAGCGCAGCAAGATAGCGGGTCAGCACTTCCCCAGCCTCGGCACTCTCAGCTTCATCGCCGGGGCCACCTGCACCACCTACAAAGTGGACCGTTAGGTTGCCTCGATCTTGGATTCGATCGTCGATCTCGAGTACTAGGTGAGAACGCGAGGGGATCAGCGCTGCAGTGTCGATCTTGTACATCTCGGTCAGAATCAGCAGGTCCTGATCTGGAATTGTTCGGTAGCCAGTTTCGATCTCGAGCAGGGTCAGAGCTGACCAGTCGGGCCCGAGTTCGTTAGCAGCGGCATCCAAACTGAGCCCTTGGTGCAAGCGAGCCTCGCACAGGAGTTCGCCAAGACGATGTGGTGGAACAAGTGGTTCTTCGGGGTTACGTCGTGAGTGCATAGTCTTTGTCTCCCTAGCTGCCAGCACTGTGTGCCTGGCCGAATTGACTTCGTCGAAATTTTCCTGCCGCTCAATAAATCGGCAGCCGGAGAGCCTGCCTTAACCTTTTATTCGGCCCGGCCGTAAACTCGCTACTCATGGCTCGAGTCGAACCTTCACGCCCAGACCCCCAACCCAGCGATCCAGACACGGCGCTGCCCTCTGTCTTGGCCCGGGCACTGGCATTCGGATCGATCTTTATTGGTGCCGCTGCGGGAGGATTGATTGGCTATGCCTTCGCAGAACTCGGCCGCTTTGGCGGCGCATATTTGGGGTTCATCACGTTTATCTCCATGCTGCTCGGGGCTGGCGGTGTTGCCGTGGTTGCGGTTCTGACGCTGCGGGCCTTTGGCGAATGGGACACAATTCAGCAACGGGAACAGCAATCAGAGAGCAACTAGCCGTGACCCACACCACTGACCATTCGGAGCTCTACCAAGATCTACTCCACATTGCATCCGTGGCTGCACAAGGTGCAGTCGAACTCATCTACACCAACCGACCAAGTTCATTTCAGATTGAACAAAAAAGCTCTGCCACGGATCATGTCACCGAGATGGACCTTGCTTCGGAGGATCTCATCAAACGGGTGATAGCCGCTCACCGGCCTGAAGATGTTGTGATTGGCGAAGAAACCCAAGCTGGCCTTACCCACAATCGAGAATCTGCCTCGGAGGTGGTGTGGTTCGTAGATCCTATCGACGGCACGACCAATTATGTCTACAACCTTCCGGGTTATGCAGTCTCAATCGCGGCACAGATTGACGGCCAAACTGTTGCTGGCCTTGTTGCGGACCCCACTCACAGCCGCACCTTCACCGCGACTCTGGGCGGGGGTGCATTTTGCAACTTAGAGCAGCTTCAGCTCAACCGCCCGACTGATCGCAGCAGCGAGGAATTCCTCGCCACAGCGCTCGTTGCAACAGGATTCTCCTACTCAGCCGAGCGCAGAGCACGCCAAGGCAAGGTCATTGCAGAACTCTTGCCAAAGATTCGGGACATCCGGCGACTCGGATCGGCAGCGGTTGACTTGTGCTCGGTTGCGGGTGGAAGAGTGGATGCGTATTTCGAGGTTGGCCTCTCCGCTTGGGACTTTGCGGCCGGCGCTCTGATCGCAACCGAAGCCGGAGCCCAGGTAGGGAGTCTTGACCCAGGCTCGACCGAAACCGAAGGCATTCTTGCTGCTAGCCCACTGCTCTTTGGCCCGCTCCAAGAACTCCTCTGCATGCTTGGTGCTGCCCGAGTCTGAGTCCTCGCTCCGAGGAGTGAGCATCTGCACCCTGAGATGAGGGAGACTAGAGCAGTGGGTACACGAATTCTCTACGTCGAGGACGATCATCGCATCCGTGGTTCAGTCAAGCTTGCACTCGAGGACGAGGGCTGGCAGGTTGACGAATCCGAAACTGGCGAGGATGCAATCATCTCATTTGGTCGGTCCCCCACTGATGTCGTCCTAATCGACATCATGCTGCCAGGGATTGATGGGTTTGAGGTCTGCCGAACGATACGGCGTAGAAGTGACGTGCCGATCATCATGGTGACGGCACGTGCAGATACCCACGATGTGGTGGCTGGCCTTGAAGCAGGCGCAGATGACTACATGACCAAACCCCTACAGCCCAAAGAACTCTCTGCGCGAATTCGGGCGATGCTGCGACGTGCACGACCTGCTCAGCCGGGAAACCCCCACCTTCAGTTCGGCGACTTAGAGATCGTTCCCCAAGAGGGAGTAGTCAGCCGAGACGGCGTACAGATCCACCTCACGAAGACCGAATTTCGACTGCTCGTCGAGTTGGCCAATAGCCCCGGCAAGGTGTTTTCTCGTGAAGACTTGCTAGAGAAGGTCTGGGGCCATGGTGTCTTCGGAGATGGTCGCCTCGTGGATGTGCACGTGCGGCGCCTGCGAACCAAGGTTGAAGCAGACCCTGCCAACCCCCGCCACGTCATGACTGTTCGCGGCCTCGGCTACAAGCTTCAGCCATAGCTGTGGCCCAACGAACCCGCAGCCAGAGTTGATTGACCCGAGTTGAGAAATCAAAGATGACCAGCCCGCAAGATGTACCCGCTCAGACTCCTGAGACCGAACGGCGCAGCGTGGTCCGATTGCAGCGCGCTATTCAGATCGGCCTGCGAGGTCGAATTGTCTTAGCAGTTGCTGCTGTTGCCATGCTGCTGTCAGTGGTACTCGCTGTGACCACTGTGACTGTTGCCAAGAACACCCTGCTGACCACTCGAGAACAAACCCTTACGGCACAGGCAATTGCTAATGCCGACACTGTGTCGGGAGCGCTCGGCTCCGCCGAGACTGCGGACCTACAAACACTGTTGAGTTCGCTACCAGAGTCAGGGTCACCACTCCTCCTCACCGGAGCAGCAGTTCCGCTCAGCGGCGAGGATCCCAGCACCGTCTCAGTAGATGCCCGCTACGGCATTGACGCTTTGCCCGCCGAGTTTCTTGACTCTGTGGTGCAGGAGCGAAACAACGCAGTCATGCGGTTTCGTTTCGACGGCGAATCGCTTCTCGTGGTGGGCGTGGCTCTGCCCGATTCAAATGCCAGCTACTTCCAGATCAATCAACTCGGCGACATCGACACAGCAATTCGCAGCCTGGGCCTTCGGTTGGCGTTTGCGGCGCTACTCACCACGCTTGTTGCAGTCGGCCTTGGCTACTGGGCGAGCAAGTATGCACTCCGGCCACTCAACCGAATCCGAGATGCGGCCGAGTCTGTAGCTCTGGGGCAACTTGACACTCGAATCGAATATGCGGATTATGCAGCAGACCCAGATCTAGCTCCACTTGTAGCCAACTTCAACGACATGGTGAGCGCCTTGCAGGAACGCATTAACCGTGATGCACGCTTTGCTAGCGATGTCAGCCACGAGCTTCGATCGCCGCTGACCACGCTCAACGCTTCGATTGAGGTCCTGCAAAACACCAGAGAAGTACTACCTGAGCGCTCCCAACAAGCCCTCGACCTGCTCTCACTGGATATGGGCCGATTTACACAGCTAGTAGAGGATCTCTTGGAGATTTCTCGCTTTGATGCTGGAGCAGTTCGGCTCGAACTCGATGCGGTAGCTCTGGTGCCAACTGTAGAAGCCGCCGTTCGAATGGTTGCTCACGCTGCAGTGCCAGTAGAAGCTGATCCCGAGCTAACTGACCTTGTCATTGCCTGCGATAAGCGCCGCTTAGTGCGCATCCTTGCCAACTTCTTTGACAATGCCCGAAAGTATGCCGATGGGGCTACCAGCGTCACCGTAGAACTGCACGAGCCAGACCACCTCGGGATTATTTTGTCGGCCCCCACCGTGCGCATCTCAGTAGAAGACAGTGGTCCGGGCGTGCCAGAAGGCGAGCGGGACAAGATCTTTGACCGCTTTAACCGCGGGGACCAAGGTGGCAGCCGCGGGATCGATATGGGCGTCGGGCTGGGGCTGGCATTAGCTGCAGAACATGCTCGGCTTCAGGGTGGCAGCGTTTGGGTTGAGGACCGCCACGATGGCGGTCAGGGATCGCGATTTGTCTTGGAGCTTCCCATGATGGAGCCACTCGAGGCAGATGATCCCGAAGATCTTGCCGCCGTGACTCCCGCCGAGGCAGAGACTTTTGCGCTCACGGGGCAAATGCCAGCCATTCGACTCGATGAGAGTCCGGATCCACCCGTATGAAACGCCCCTCAGTCCTTGGCTGTGCGGCAGCACTGATGCTCTGTGTGGCGAGTTCCTGCGGAGTCGGAGTGGATTCGACCCCGAGAATTCTGCAGCCCAGCTCCTCGACCTCGACAACTCCCGCCGGGCCGACATCGGGCCGGGTGACATCGGTGTTGTATTACGTCAATGACGGCTCGCTGATTCCGCAGATCTCCGAACTCGCAGACCGCAGCTTGCAGACAGTGCTCGAGGCCGATCTTCTACCCCCGCAGGCCGGGTCCGAAGTGGATGGGACTCTGAGCTCTATTCCAGCTGGAACTCGATTGATTGGGCTGCGAGAAGCTGCTGGCAATCTGACGCTGAACTTGTCAAGCGAGTTCGGCAATGTGCTCGGGCTGTCACGTCAACAAGCCATTGGGCAACTCGTCCTCACTGCCACAGAGCGCTCCGAGGTCAGCAGCTTGAACGTTGAGATTAACGGTGAGCCGATTCAGATCAGCACGCCAGCACGCGGAGACTCCGGCACAGTCACTGCGTGTGACTTCGCACCACTTCTCGCAACAGAGGACGATGCAAAAAGCGCAGGACTAAGTCCAGAGAACAATCGCGTCCTCGAGGCCCGTAGGGCCAGCCTGTCAACTCGCTGCTAAAAAGCGATCAGTTGCTAACCTGCAAAAAATGGCGACACGACCTGCTCATAGAAATCAAGGTCCACAGTCTTTGGGGCACTTACCGCAGCATCAAGGTCGACTCGGCGGATCTTGTCGGACTGAAGTGCAACCATCTTGCCCCAATCGCCCTCGGCGGCAGCATCTGCGGCCGCCACCCCAAATCGAGTTGCCAGGATGCGATCGAATGCCGTGGGAGTTCCGCCTCTTTGGATGTACCCCAAGGTCGTGACCCGAGTCTCGAGGCCCGTTCGGCCCTCAATTTCTGAGGCGAGTACCTGCCCGATGCCCCCTAGGCGTTCATGACCAAAACGGTCGACCTCGTAGGTGGCCGCGCTCATTGACCCTGCTGCTGGTTGCGCCCCTTCGGCTACGACCAAAATGGAGGCAAACTTATTCCCGTTATGCCTACGAGTCAGGGCCTCACAGATCTGCTCAATCTGAAATGGAACTTCGGGAATGAGCGTCAAGGTTGCTCCACCGGCAAGTCCAGCACGCACCGCAATATGGCCGGTGTTTCTGCCCATGACTTCTACAACCATCACCCGATCATGCGCCTCGGCAGTTGTATGCAAGCGGTCTATTGCCGAGGTGGCCACATGAACCGCAGTATCAAATCCGAATGTCAGTTCAGTTGCAGAAATGTCATTGTCAATCGTCTTGGGAATTCCGATGCACGCAATGCCATCTGCCATGAGGTCACGAGCAGCACTGAGGGAGCCATCTCCGCCGATCACGATAAACCCGTCCAGGCCGTGGCGGCGCATCGCATCTGCGACTCGTGAAACTCCGTCTTCAAACTGATAGGGCTGAATCCTTGAGGTGCCCAATATGGTCCCTCCCCTAGGCAGAATTCCGCGGCAGCGTTCGATGTCGAGAACCTCGAAGTCATCTTCAAGAACGCCACGCCAGGCATCTCGGAACCCGATAACAGTTCCGCCATGAACTTTTTCGGTCTTTCGCACGAGTGCCCTGATTACGGCATTCAGGCCAGGACAGTCACCACCAGAAGTCAGTACGCCAATTCGCATCGGCTCAGAATAGGCCCACGAGAAGATTCAGTTCTAGGAACGACTCGCTCGCTAGTGTGACGAGTCATGTCTGAACCTTCTGCTGACAATGCAGTCATCCTGACCATCGACGCCGGGACCACCGGAGTTCGCGCATTCGCTGTCGACCTACAGGGCCACCCTGTGGGACGGAGTTACCGCGAGTTCACCCAGTATTTCCCGAAACCAGGTTGGGTAGAACATGATGCAGCCGAGATCTGGGCGGTGACCCAACAGGTCATTCATGAACTCGTGACGAAGCTTGGCAGGACTGTCGCTGCAATCGGCATCACTGACCAGCGAGAGACCATCGTGGCATGGAGTCGTCGCACAAAGAAGCCAGTACATGCCGCGATTGTTTGGCAAGACCGCAGGACGGCTCAGCGTTGTGAACAACTCCAAGCCCAGGGAGAGCTACCAGCGATTCGTACCACCACTGGACTCGTCCTTGATCCGTATTTCTCGGCTTCCAAGATTGAGTGGCTGCTCACGCAGGGCGGAGTTACAGCCGACGAGGATCTGTTGCTTGGAACCATCGACTCATGGCTCCTGTGGAACTTGACCGGAGGCGCAGCGCACCTGACTGATTCATCGAACGCAAGTCGAACCATGTTGTTCGATATTCGCTCAGGTGAGTGGTCTGCGGACCTGTGTGATCTGTTCGGTGTACCCATCTCGGCCCTGCCTCAGGTGCGGCCCTCTGCTGGGATCTTCGGCACCACAGCAGCGGGTTCGGGTCTGGCAGAGGGTATTCCAATCACCGGCATCGCTGGCGATCAGCAAGCCGCACTCTTCGGACAGGCTTGTGTGCACCCTGGTATGGCCAAAAACACCTACGGCACAGGTTCCTTTGTCCTCATGAACGTCGGGTCCACCTGCCCCGAGCCATCAGAGGGACTCCTCACCACAGTTGCTTGGACACTCCCCAAGCAGATGCTGGGCACTGAATCAGGTTCCAGTGGCTCAAGCAGCACTGAGGGACTCAGCACTGACGGACTCACCACTGACGGACTCACCACTCATTACGCTCTCGAAGGGTCCATCTTTGCAACTGGCGCCGCTGTGCAGTGGCTTCGCGACGGGCTAGGAATCATTCAAGAGGCGGCCGAGATAGGACCACTGGCCGAGTCTGTGCCTGACAGCGGAGGTGTGGTATTCGTGCCAGCCTTCGCCGGTCTCGGCTCGCCGTATTGGGACCCATATGCCCGCGGCACTGTGCTCGGCATCACTCGAGGATCCGGTCGCGCAGAGTTCGCTCGGGCAGTTGTCGAGGCCATGGCCTATCAAACCCGAGATGTAGTTGATGCAATGACCACAGCTTCTCGTACCCAAATCGAGGAGCTTCGAGTCGATGGCGGCGCCTCGGTCATGCCGCTACTCCTGCAACTCCAGGCCGATCAACTCGGGGTAAAGGTGCTGCGATCATCCGTAGCGGAAACCACTGCTCTTGGAGCCTCCTACCTAGCCGGTCTGGGCGCTGGAATCTGGGCTGACCTATCAGAGGTATCCCAGCAGTGGCAGGCAGACGCTCAAGCAGAACCAACTGCAGATCGAACTCAGGCAGATGCTTCGTATTCTCAGTGGCAAAGGGCCGTGGAGCGCAGCCGATCCTGGGCCAGCGAGTAAGGGCAGGCTCTGTCGTTCATCAAGCTCTGTCGTTCATCAAGCTCTGTCCTTCATCAAGCTCTGTCCTACAGCGCGCCCAGTCCTACAGCAGGCCGCAGAGCGCTTCAAGAACCGATCGCTCCCGAGAGCGAAGCGGCAAACGACTACGACTCACAATGAGTTTCAGGTTTGAGTTGGGCAGGGATGTGACTGCCAACTCATCATGATCACCACGAGCGCCCTCGGCTGTCACCCCAGCGACAAAGGCACCAAGCCATTTTTCGCTCGGCACATCTTCTCCCACCGATGCAACCACGGCCGCTGCATCGCAATCAAGCACGGCTGCCCAGTCGGCCCCGATCAGTCGTTCCGCTCCCTGCACCAACATGTTCAAAGCCTCGACCGAAGAACTGCAACGTTGCAGAGCTCCTGCAACCTGCAAAGCATGAATAGCGGGGTCTAATAAGGGGCCATCAAGTTCGCGAATATCTTCAACATCCACTCCGTCTACCTGAGCGATCTCTGCCAACAAAAGGTCCACGAGTTCAGCATCGGGAAGCTCGATCACTAGATCATCGATTGCTCGGCCAGCACCGCGTTCGATGATGTCGATCCCAATAACATCTGCTTTCACAGAGCCAATCCTGCTCGCCACCGCCCCGAGAGCTCCGGGGCGATCAGGGATCCAAACTCGAAGCACAAAGGTGGCCATAACCGACAATCTAGGCGGGCTAGATGACCGGGCTGTTTCCTAGCGGTGAACCAAACGGCTGACCGTGGACCTGCTCCCCCAGTCTGCCTTGGCGTCATCCGGGCTTCCCCCGTTAGACCCAGTTGCAGGGAAGGTTGCTAGCTTTGGACAAATGTCACGAAAGCTCACCCCTCGCGGAAAAGAACGCCGGGCACAGCTCATTACCTTTGCAACCCATGAGTTCGCCGAGAAGGGGTACCACCTCACCTCTGTTGCCGACATCGTCGACGGCCTCGGAGTTGGCAAGGGAGTGTTCTATTGGTACTTCTCTTCGAAAGAGGAACTATTCGTAGAGATCATGCGTACCTCGCAGCGTGGAATGAGGCGGCAGCAACAAGCTGCAATCACTGGCGTGGAGGACCCCGTGAAGCGCATCGAGCTCGGTATCCGAGCCGGGGTTCTCTGGCTGGCAGAACACAACGACTTGCGAAAGCTCTTTGAGTTTGCTCGCACCGAGGGCAGGTTCAGAGAGGCAATGCAAAGCGGCCAAGCAGTACTTGTCAGCGATGCTCAGGTTCACCTTGAAGAGGCCATTCAACTGGGCCGGATCCCGGATCGTGACCCAGAGGCCCTGGCTTTGGCCATCATCGGCGTATCGAACCAGCTCACGAATGTCTACATAGACGGGCGAAATATGGACCCCGATTTCGTCGCCGATCTAGTGGTCTCGTTCTGCCGCGATGGCATCGGAGTTGGCGGGTGTGATGGCATCGGAGTCAGCGCTCGTGATGCCATCGGAGCTAGGCAGCGCGACTAGCCGAGTTTTGGCAGGGCCCGCTTCAGGTTGCGCACAGCCTGATTGATTCGCTGTTCATTTTCGATCAGGGCGAAGCGGACATTGCCTTCACCGCCGGGCCCAAACCCCACTCCGGGGGACAGCGCCACGCCTGCTTCGCGTACCAAGAAGGAACAGAACTCCACCGAACCCATCTCTAGGTACGGCTCAGGAATCGGCGCCCAAGCAAACATGGTTCCCATGGGGGGTTCCATCTGCCATCCGATGCGAGACAGGCCAGAACACAGAGCATCACGGCGCACCTGATAGATCTGGTTGACCTCGACGGGATAGTCCTGCATCTCGTTAAGTGTGACGGTGGCAGCAATCTGAATCGGTTGAAAGGTCCCATAATCCAGATAGGACTTGAGCTTGGCAAGAGCCGCTATGACCTGCGGATTACCCAACATGAACGCCATGCGCCAACCGGCCATAGAGAACGACTTCGTCATGGAGTACAACTCCACCGCTACTTCCTTTGCACCCTCTGCCTGCAAAATGGATGGGGGTCGATACCCATCGAATCCCAAGTCGGCATAGGCGTTATCGTGAACCAAAATGACGTCTCGTTCACGGGCAAAGTCAACAACACGCTGCATGAACGCAAGGTCGACACAGGTAGTGGTGGGGTTATGCGGAAAGGACAACACGATGACTCGTGGCCGCGGGTAGGAGTACTCCCAAGCCTCGACCATGTTCGCAAAGAATTCGTCTCCGGTGCCCAACGGGATCTCTCGAACGTTCGCACCAGCGAACAACGGGCCAAAGATGTGAATCGGATAGCTCGGCGAAGGTACCAAGGCGGCATCACCGTGTTCGAGTAGCACCCACATCAGGTGACTGAACCCTTCCTTTGCGCCAATCGTGGTGATGACTTCGGTATCAGGATCAATGTCAACATCGAAACGATGCTTGTAATAGCTAGCTGCAGCCTGTCTTAGTTTCGGGATGCCGCGAGATGCCGAGTACCGATGGTTTTTTTCGTTCTGCGCTGCTTCGCAGAGCTTCTCTACTGCAATCGGAGGTGAGGGAAGATCTGGGTTGCCAAAGCCAAGGTCAATAATGTCCGCCCCATCGCGACGAGCGGCGACCTTGAGCGAATCAATGATGGTGAAGACATAGGGGGGAAGCGAAGTAATTCGACGGAACTCCATGCCCTCAAGCTACTCCTCTGTGCGCAGCCTTCTAGGAACCTGAGCGGCCAAGCATCTTCGCAGCGAGGAGCGCCGCTCCGAGCGCCCCCGCCTCGGGGCCGAGTGGCGCTGAGAGAATCTGCACATCTCGATCCCTTGAGGCTGCAGGAAACCGCTGAAGTAGATCAGCTTGAACCAGAGCAGTGAGTTGCTCACCCACTGCAGCGAGGCCTCCACCGATCACAATTACTTTGGGGTCGAACAGCAGCATGAGATTCGCTAGACCGAGGGCGACATACCCGGCGAACTCAGTAAAGATCCCGACTGCGCCGGCCTCGCCCTGCTCCATAAGCTCAGTAACAATCTCGCCGTCAATGCGATCTACGGAACCGGCGCGAGCCAAAACAGCCTCTGCTTGACCACTTGCGGCGGCAGTTCGGCCGAGCCAGCCCAACCCCGAACCAGAGGCATAGCGCTCCCAACAACCTCGTTGACCACAGGGGCACTCGGGGCCTAACGGATTGATCACCATATGCCCCGGCTCGCCTGCAAACCCGTGGGCCCCCCGGTAGAGCTCGCCGTCGAGGACGATTCCGCCTCCAATGCCCGTTCCAAGAGTGACGGCCAGAATCGAAGAACTGGGAGTCCCAAACATGGACTGCGCTGCCACGGCTACGCAATTGGCATCGTTGTCGATTACTACCGGAACCCCAAAGCGCGTAGTCAGAGCAGCTGCGACGTCAACACCTATGAGTCCGGGGGCATTGGGTGCCGAGCGCGCAATGCCGTCTAAGCCAATGAACCCGGCGAGACCTACGCCGATTGCATCAACTCGCCGCTCGGAGCGGTCAAACAGCGCGGCGACAGCATGCTCAATCTGAGTGAGCACGGCCTCCTCATGAGAAGATGACCCGACGAGTTCACGATCCTGCACCGATGGCGCCTCGGCCTGCACCGTCTGAGAGGCCACAGAAGGCACAGCCTGTTCTTGGACCTCTTGCGGCACGAGGACACGCGCCGCAAGCGTTTTCGTGCCTCCGACGTCAACCCCTACGACATGTGATGTTTGCTGATCCGAAACCATTGCGTTGAAGTGGATCACAGTCTGACAATCTGGGCCAGTGCAGCAGCTAATTGTTCGCCAAGGTCTAGCTAGAACTGGATTGCAGAGGCTGCGAAGTTTCCTGACTGCGCCTGCTCAAACAACCACTGATTTTCGCTCAGAATGACCACTTGCACGACAGCCGACATCTCGCGCGCACGCTCAATCACTTTGTGCTGTGCGAGCGGATCACTCGGAAGGGAGTCGATGAGGAGCGGGACAGAACCCAAGAATGAGATCGCCCGCTGCTGAGCTACCCGTTCAATCAAGGCCCATTCGCAATCATCAGCGGCTGATCGCTGATGAACCCCGCTAGAACCTGATCGATAGGTTGGGGGCAGTACCTGATTCGATGCCGGCACTTGCAGCGCCGGTACCTGAAGTTGTGCCTGAAGTTGGGCCTGGAGTTGGGCCTGCTGCACTTGTGTTTCTTCCTGAGCCAAAACCGTCAGCAGCTCGCGCTCTTCGCTCCTCAGCTGCAACTCTTGGTCTCGCAAAGCAGCCAACTGCATCATGGCCTGATCATGTTGAGCGACCCGATTCTGAGCCTCAATCATCTGGTCCATGACCAGGTCTAACTCTGCTTCAACCTGCGCCCACTCGCTCAGGTCGCCCTGGTGAAATTCCTCGGCCTCTGCTGCAGAAACCTGTGCCCGGAGGTCGTTGATCTGGGATTGGGTGCTCGCGACCCAGTCAGCGGGATCCTGAAACACTGCCAACCAAAGATCGACCCCACGTAGAAGGTCCTCTGGACTCTCAGTAGAGCTCTCGGCATGGAGCCAGGTCTCGTTCAGACCCGGGCCAGCCGCGCGCTCCACTGCTTGACGAAGCCTGTGTGCCGCTTGGAGTACTTCCCCGCTATCGAGGACTACGGCTGCGACTTTGCGCTCCCGCAGAAGTGCAACGACCTCTCGCACATTGTCAGCGCGCTGAGCGTCCGCTGCAGCTGCTGACAACACGACTGCAGAGACTGGGGATTGCCCGCTGAGTTCTGCTGGCTCACCCGTTGCTAACAGCTCTGCTGCGGTCTGCAACATCACCGAAAGTTCCATCTCTGCAAGCTCAAGGTCTTGCGGATCAGGCGAACCTTCAATCAGACCCTGCAGCTCCTGTTGCACTTGCACTACTCGTTCGACAGCCCGCTCACGGCGAGAGGCACGCTCTAGGTCTGTCTGTACAAAGGGGATCCCGCGAACGTAAGCGCTATAGGACTCATACCCGAGCCGCTGCAGCAACGCTGACTCCTCTAATCGAAGCTCCTGAAGTGAGAATTGCGGCTTCGGTACTTGAGGAGAAGAGAATGTGGTCGGGTACGAGAAAATCTGATTGCGTAACTCCTCGAGTCGCTCTAAGTCATCTTGATTTGGCAGCTGCGACAAACTCGCAGAGGTACTTGCCACAAGATCGTCTTGAGCTGCATCTAGGTTCTGCTCGGCCTCGATTCGGCGTGAAGTTGCAGCCACGGCCAAGTCAGTGATCTCACGCAGATTTCGCAGCGAGTTATAGATGCGAAGCGCTAGTTCCTGTGCCACCGGGTCTGGAACCAAGCTGGCTGTCATCAAGCTCTTGAGCTCATCTCGAGCTGAACAAACTGCTTGCAAGTCAAGCAAGGCAACCATGTCGAGTTTCTCATTCAGCAGGCTGATCTCCTCGAGCAATTCCACTCGGCGGTTCTGCAGAAGTTGACGATCATCTTCCCACTGCGCCCGGAGATCCAAGCGTTGTGATTCGAGGATGCTCATCCGAGTTTGACACCCATCAAGATCGAGTGCCGCTGCGGCGTCAAGGCTTGTCCGAGTCTGCTCCATTCGCTCAGCACAGCTGCTCAGACTGAGAACTATTTGCCGAAGCTCCTCACGGTGCCCCTCTACCTGCTGCTGAATTCTTGCCAAAGTTGATTCGGATTCAGGGCTCGCCCAGTTCGGGCTAGCAGCGTTCGGGCTAGCAGCGTTCGGGCTAGCTGTACTCGGGCTAGTAGTGCTCGGGTCAGCAGTGCTCGGGCTAGTTGTGCTGGGACTAGCAGGGTTCCAGTGCAGGACGGCGTTTACCTTGGGGTCAAGGTCGAGTCCCTGCAGAGTGAGCTGATCAAGGGCGAGTTGCACGCCGCCAACCTCGATCATGCCTGCGCACTCCAAGGTCGCTGGGGTAGAAAAAGCCCGAAACAGATCGATTAGTTTGCGCCGCATCTCTGGGGTTGCACCGCGCAAAACCGTCAGCTGAGGGTGCAGCTGAATCGGTGCTCCTTGTGGAGCTACTTGGTCGATGCGTAAGAGTTTCATCAGATTCTTGTGTAACTGTCGGCCGATTCCTGCTGTGACTAAATATTGCAGCTCAAGTAATTTTCAGATCTCCCAATCAACTAGCGCCGTCTACTGCAATTCGGCGAACTCGTGAAGATGGCGGAGTTCTCTTCGAAGGCGGCGGAGATTCAGGCTCTTTCATGGGCGCCGAGCCGGACTCAGCATGAGAATCAGGCTCTGGATCGGCCTCAGTCTCAGTCTCAGTCTCAGTCTCAGTCTCAGTCTCAGTCTCAGTCTCTGAATCGGTCTCCGACCAGGCGCTGCGCTCCCATGGCTGCTCTGGCTTGCTAAAGCTGCCCTTCACCATGTCAGCCACCGAAGCGGCGGCTTCGGTAATTCGATCCGGGTCATCCACAACTTCTTCAACTAGATCCAAAAAGGATCGAGCAGCCTTGATCATTTCGCGAGCAGCGCGCTGCACATGCTCCACACCCTCTGTCGAAAGAGAGGCTGCTGAACGAGAGTCTGTTGAACGAGAACCTGCCGAATGAGAATCTGCTCCCGAGGAATCTTCCATCCCTCAATGATTGCCGTTTTGCAGCGATTCGTCAGGTTGAGCCGTTTTTGGTTCAGTTCGATCGCTGAGTTGCATCGACAAACTTGATTGCGAGGCACCCATCCTGCAGCGCCGCCGAACTGATCTCTCGGCGAGACAACGAGTCCGGAAGAGTCAGATTGCGACGGTGCGGCCCAATTGAAATAAAGAGCTCATCCCCCGCTCGAGTCAGGTCCAGATCGGCTGAATCCGCAAACGGCAACTCAAGGGACAACACGTAGTCATCTTCCTGACGGTCTACGCGAAGTGGCCGACCTGCGACTAACCGAGCCGAAGGGTCAGCCTGCCCCCAGAGCCCATCAGCGAAGCCCGCTAGCGCCTCAAGTCCGACTACCTCACCACCCACGTGTTCTGCTCGAAATACTGGCAAGGCACCAAAGCTTTGCTCAATTGTCTGCAAGTGAATCTGCTGCTGCTCTCGCCACTTTTCAAACCAAGGGTCAAGCGCCAGTTCAGGCAACATTCGATTCACAATCACGGCATCAACTTGATACCCAAACAGCGACAGATACGTGTAGGTCCGACGCGCCTCTGCAATGACCATTGCTTCGGGGTTCATTACCAGTCGCGCAGAGGTGATCTTTGGGTCAGCAAGAATCCGCCGCACCGAGTCCAACGAATCGTACAAACGCTGACCAGCGGTGAACACTGCGTCGTCTGCAACGGGGAGCGAGGTCAACCGAGAGAGCAACGGGGAAACCAGTCGGTTCACCCGTCGAGATGCCGGATACAACCGCTCCATGTACCAGCTCAAAATATCGGGCAAGGACAACAAGCGAATGGTCTCTGCAGTCGGAGCGCAGTCCACCACCACCACGTCGAAGAGTCCTGATTCACATAGGGACTCGACCTCGGTCAGCGCAAAGAGTTCGTCTAGGCCGGGAATAACAGAGAGTTCTTCGGCTTCGATGCCCTCGACGCCAGCCCAATCAAGCATCTCCATCATCCAGACGCGAATCTCTCCCCAGTTCTCCTCTAGGCGTTCACGCGCATCTAGCTGTTGTGCCCAACACCTCGGAGCTATCTGAATGGGTTCTGTTCCAAGCTCGAGTCCCATCGAGTCGGACAACGAGTGAGCGGGGTCAGCCGAGGTCACAATGACCCGTTGGCCCTGCTCTGCTATTCGCAGTGCGGTTGCCGCTGCAGTGGTCGTCTTTCCCACTCCACCCTTGCCAGTAAACAACAACACTCTCATGATCTACGCCGAGCGGGCTCTGGTTGTTGAGCCGGGAACAGACCGTAACGAACCGCCCAGAATCCACAGAGCGATAACCCCAGCACTGGGACCAAGATGCCAAAGGCAAGCGGGGTGAATGGCCGAGCTGCTGCACCACTGCAGGCAATCACGAGCTGCGCGATCAGCGAACCCAGCAGACTCAACTGCACCGAGCGGGGTGCGCATCCAGATAGAAAGAACAACCCGCCAATGCCCATCAGGTCATCTCGGCTTCGAGCCGCCGCAAGTGCAATGTCAGCAGCAAACAACAAGCTCCCCGCAGCAAAGAATCCAACTGCCACCAGAAAAAACTCGCCAATAAATTGCTCCGGATTGATGACTGCAGCAGCTGTTACCACTGCAAATACAGCTGTTGCGGACCAAGAGATAACACCGATCGCCCGCCCAGGAATGCCCCCTCCGAACGCTGCATCCATACGCTCTCGCCGAGCCTCGGCCGATGCTGCTCGGTTGGCCTCGAACTCTGCTCGAGCCTGCGCCGCAGTCTGTTTTGAGGGAGTTTTCTCCTCGGGCGATGAGCTCATTGACCTCTATCATGGCGGCGCTAGCAGGCCGAAGCACGTTTGAGAGCGTTCAGTCGCCCAACTCTGGACGCACCGAGATGGCGATTCGTTGTTTCTCTGCATCGCAGTTGGCTCGCTCGAGCAGGATCGCCGGCCGCGCCGCTCGAGTTGACTCATCAAGGAGTTCCACTAGCCCAAGGCGCAGTGCAGCCCAAGTGGCATGGCCAACGAGCAGGTCATCTGTATGGTCCAGATAGTCAGCCAAGAGCAGTTGCAGACCGGAGTTGATCGGTTGCTGAGCGTTGCCGAGCACAACCAGAGCATTCCGGCGTAGATACCGCGGCTCACGTGCGGGGATGTACCAGCGTCCAACCTGGCTGAGTAGTTCCTCGTCGCTTGCCGACAGCAGCCAGTGCAGATCGATCCAGGAGCCAGGGCCCGGCTGCGGCTCGCTCGCTGTTGCCTGTGCGGGTTCCGTTGTAGGCAATGACGCTGGTTGTGGACTCTCCATGTTCCCCGCTGTATCGGCCCGGCGGCTTGGAGGACACACCTCTTGGCATTCATCGCAGCCATAGATACGGTCCCCGAGTGCTTCACGAAACTCGCGAGGAAACTCACCTTGTGCCTGAAG
>WLLG01000199.1 GCA_009700815.1 Actinomycetota bacterium | reverse complement strand
CTTGGCGACAAAGGTGTGACGGCACTGAGTGTGGAGATTCCTCAGGACCAGATTGAAGCGGCTCGCAACCTGTATCAATTGCTGCGTGAGGCTGATGCAACAGATGCAAAGCTGTTGCTCGTGCGTCCAACGCAATCAGCAGGTATTGGGAGAGCAGTAAATGACCGCCTGTTTCGAGCGGCTCAGGGCCGCAGCCTGAAGGACTGCTCTGAGGAGTCCGTGCGCAGGGCCTTGGCGATTGCTCTTGCTGAACTGCCCTAGGTGGATAGGGCTAGCCTCGGGCCGGTGTTGAGTTCTGGAATCCCTGTCAGAGCGATTCGAGCGTTGCTCGTTCCTGTCGCCTGCGCGACATGTCTGCTTGGCGCGTGTAACGCCAGTGGATCGCAGGCTGGCACCGTAGAGGTCACCTCTCAAATTGGTAACTATCCCAGCCAAGCAATCAGTCAAGATTCCTCCAACTCGCAAGCTGCCTTAGGGAATATGCCGGCCGAACTGCCTGCATCCGATGTAGCTGAGTACCCCGGACTGGTGCAGGATCCTGTCGTCATTCAGCCTTCCCCGGTGACTGAAATTCAGGAGTCGCCGCCAAGCAGCCTGTCGCTAGGAAGGGTGGAGTCTGGCGGTGCAGCTGAACCCTCAACAACTCCTGATCTGCCAACTCCAACCCAGCCCGCGCCGCCCGTCATAGAGCCTGGAGCGGCTCAAGCAGTAGAGAATCTGGCATCCTCCCAGGAACGTGTACTGGCTTCTCAGGCGCTAGGGCTCATCGAGTATGACTGGCAGAACTCCTTGAAGGGTTGGGAACTGCGTTTTCTTGGCTCACGGACTGGTTACCGCGGCATGACCTACCCCGATGATCGCCGAATCGAGGTATACCTGCGCGATGGCGATACTCCTACGAGTCTGGCTCACGTCGTGGCTCACGAACTTGGTCATGCAGTCGACTTGACCTTCTTTGATGATGGCGACCGGAGAGCCTGGATGTCTGCTCGAAAGGTTGGTTCTGGAGTCCCATGGTTTGTTGGACCTGGAGGCGCAGACTTTTCGAGTGGGTGCGGCGATTTTGCCGAGAGTTTTGCGTGGTGGCAGGTCGGCCCTCCGGCATGGTTCAGCGAACTTGGGTCTCCCCCCACTGCGGCGCAGCTTGGAATTCTGGTGGGCCTCGTCGTACTTCCGGGCCTGCCCCGCTGAGATCGCGAATCTTGAACTTCGGGGGTTTCCCCTCTCGCAACCTCAAAGATTCCGAAAAGACATGGAGTCTCTGTATGCTCAAACGCAAGCGATACTAAGGCGTGTGCTCACCGGGCGCACGGGCTCATCATGATCTAGGCCGGAAAGGGGCGTCGTGGCAGAACAGTTGACCAAGACGCCTGAAAAAACCAGTTTGCCTGTGGGCATGCTCAAGGCATGTCGGCCAAAACAGTGGCCGAAGAACGTTCTCGTCTTTGTTGCACCGGCCGCAGCTGGAGTGATTACTGAGCCCTACCGGCTCAAACTCACCATCATTGGATTTATTGCTTTCTGCATGGTGTCCTCTGCCACCTACTTGCTGAACGACATCCTTGATGTTGAATCGGACCGCCAGCATCCGACGAAATGCAATCGACCAATCGCTGCCGGTGTTGTGCCAATCCCTTTGGGCATTGCAATGGCAGTGGTGCTCTTTGTCGGCGGCCTTGGCGTTGCATGGCTCGACAATCCTCAGATCACCATGGTGGTTGCTATTTATGCTGTGCTCACCACGAGCTACTCGCTGTTCTTAAAGGCCATACCAATTCTGGATCTGGTGATCCTTTCGGCGGGTTTCATTCTTCGACTCCTAGGTGGTGCCTACGCTGCCGAGGTTGACGTTTCTGACTGGTTCTTGATCATCTCGCTCTTTGGATCGCTGTTTATTGCTTCGGCGAAGCGCTTCGCAGAGAAGAAAGAACTTGGAGACCGTGCAGCGGAGCTTCGGCCAACACTCGGGGCATACAGCCTTGAGTACCTAGGGTTCCTTCGGGCAGTGTCCGTCGCAGCGCTCGTTATCAGTTATTGCCTTTGGGCAGTGGAGCATGCTGACCTCAACAGTGCTTCCCCTTGGGCACAGCTATCCATCATTCCTTTCTTGATTGCAGTTCTTCAGTACGCACTGTTGGTCGATCAGGGCAAGGGTTCAGCGCCCGAGGATGTCATCCTGCATGACCGGCTGATGCAGGTGATGGGCGTGATCTGGGTGGTTCTGTTAGCCATCGGGATCTACGGGTGACCTCCTCCGAGTTGGAGATCGAATCGAAACTGCTTGCCGGCTGGGGGCGAACCTCTCCGACGCTTGCGGACTTGGTTCATGCACGCACGAGTGAGCAGGTCCTGCAGGCGGTTCAGGCTGCGAACGGTCGAGGAATCATCGCTCGAGGTCTTGGCCGCGGGTACGGGGACTGCGCTCAAAATGCGGGTGGACTGGTACTCGATGGACCGGCACGATCCGGAATAATCGAGGTTGACCTAGAACGCTCGCAGGTGCGTGCACTGGCGGGAACCAGCCTGGAGGAACTGATGAAGTGGTTTGTTCCGCTCGGCATGTTTGTGCCGGTGACCCCTGGGACGCGGTCAGTGACAGTGGGCGGAGCAATCGCTGCCGATATTCACGGAAAGAATCATCACATCAAAGGCTCTTGGGGAAGCCATGTGCTGTCTCTTCGTTTGGTCGATGGGCTCGGAGCTATCCGTGAGCTCTCCCCCTCGCAAGAACCGGAGTTGTTCTGGGCAACGATCGGCGGCATGGGACTGACGGGCATTGTGGTGGACGCAACCATCCAGATGACGCCCATTGGGTCAAGCTTTGTGGTGGTCGACACCGACCGGACCGATGACCTTGATGGCGTCATGACGCTCATGCGAGAGGGTGATGAGTACTACGACTACTCAGTCGCTTGGATCGATCTGATTGCAACGGGTGAGAATATGGGGCGTTCGATTCTGGAGCGGGGACGCTTTGCTACTCGTGAAGAGGCGCTAGCCGCTGGCCGCGATGACCCCTATAAATATTCGCCGCATCAGCTGATTTCACCCCCGGACTTGTTTCCCTCTGGGCTTCTCAATCGACTCAGTATTCGTGCATTCAACGAGCTGTGGTATCGCAAGGCCCCGAAGCTGAAGCGTGACCACATCTCGAGCATCGAGGCATTCTTCCATCCTCTCGACATGATTGAGGATTGGAACCGGCTCTACGGGCAGCGCGGGTTTTTGCAATGGCAGTTTGCGGTTCCTGACGAGGCAACTGATGTGGTTCGAACCACAGTCGAGCGCCTTTCTGCTGCAGGAGCATCTTCGTTCCTTGCCGTGCTCAAGCGCTTTGGTCCGGGCAATATTGCACCTCTGTCCTTCCCAACTAAGGGTTGGACGCTGGCGCTCGATATTCCAGTTGCTGCCAACCTTGATCGCTTACTCGATGAGCTCGATGAGCTTGTGGTGGCCGCCGAGGGGCGGGTCTACTTGGCCAAAGACAGCCGAGTCCGCCCGGAACTAGTGCCCGAAATGTATCCGCGCCTTGATGAGTGGCGGCAGGTTCGTAACGCTGCAGACCCTGAGGGCAGGTTCTGCAGCGATATGAGTCGCAGACTGAACCTTATTTAGCCGCCAACCTCACTGGCGTACTGATCCAAGGCCGCTTGGAACTCGGAGTTGGCAGTCTTGATCGTCGCGGTGACGTCACCACCACCTGTTGTGACCTTCTCGAGAGCTCCGCGTGTGATTGCGCGGAACTCGTTATACGGTCCAATCACTGGTCCGGGGAACTCGGGATCTAGGTTCACGAGACCATCTGAGGCAACCGAGAGCCATTGACCCCGCTGCGTGGCTGTGAATGCAGCAAGCAGGGCAGGGTCTTCACGTGCGGACTCTGATACTGGCAGGTACGAGCCTTCAAGAGTCCAGCGGACCTGCTGAGGGGTCTCGTTGAAGTACTTCATGAAGTCCCACGCGGCTGCAATCGATGCGTCATCTTCGCCGTTGACCATGTACCACCCTGCGCCACCGATCTGGCCAACTCCGGCTTCTTTTAGGCCGGGGTTGAGGCCGACTCCAATTTTGAGCGTGTCGAATTTTACTGCTGAGAGATCAATACCCAAGTTGGTAGCACCAACATCTTCATTCGTAAGCGTTCCCTCGATTGCTGCGTTCACCGAGGTGATTGCAGTGGAGGTATCAATCAGCATGGAGGAAGTCTGAAGCGCCATGGCGAAGAGTTGCCCAAATGAGTCCGAGTAGGGGACTGCTTTGAGTAGGCCATCCTTCTGCATGGATTGGAACCACTGAAAGACTTCGGTTGTTGGATCGCTGATCAGGTCTGACTCTGTAGCCAAGCTAGAGCGGCCGTTGCTGTTGTTGACCACGGGTTGCTCAATGCCAGCGAGGGCCTGCTCGAGGTACCAAGAGTCAACCCGTAAGACGAGTGGTTGCTCGACTCCGGGGATATTTGCCGCTTTAATTTTTTCCGCTGTGGCCCGCAGCTCAGCCAGGGTTTTGGGCAGCGCAGTTGGGGTCGAGTCCACTCCTGCAGCGGCCAAGTGAGCCTGATTGACGTAGAGCACGGGCTGGCTCACCGAGAATGCAGCAGGCCAGAGAACATCATCAACGGTGTAGCCACTGATGACGGCTGGGAGAATATTCTTGTAGATGGCGGCCGCTGAGTCATCGGCAGCGATGCAATCTTGGGCGGGAACGATTGACTCCGAATCAATCATGAACTGCGTAGTGGTGTCTTCGCTCAGCACAATATCGGGCAGCGAAGCCGGGTCGCCGAGAGCGTCTTGGTACTTCTTCAGTAGTTCCTCGTAGGTCCCTTGAGCCTCTACTTGGAGCACCACTTTGGTCTGACTCTTGTTGTACGAGTCCGCAATGCTTTGAAGAGTCTTTGCAGTCAGTCCGATCCATGCATGCCAAATGGTGATCTTGACTGGCCCGGCGGCATCATCGAGCGCAGCAACGGGG
>WLLG01000198.1 GCA_009700815.1 Actinomycetota bacterium | reverse complement strand
CTCGGCGCATGCGTACTGGCTCTGTAGACGTCAATAGCGGCGGCTTTAATGCCGTTGCACCATTTGGTGGCTATAAGCAGTCGGGCAATACCCGTGAGCGCGGCCGCTGGGGCCTTGAGGAGTTCCTCGAGACGAAGTCGTTGCAGCTCCCCGGGTGACAGCACTCTCTCACTCTTCTGAGGCACCCCCCGAGGACGAGATTCCGCAAGTGACTGACTCAAACCTTGACGAGAAGGCCGCATCGCCTACTCGTCAAGGTTTGGCGCTCATCGCAAGATTTGTGCGGATGCACCCATCCTCGTTCTTTATGTCCCTGTTGGGTGGCGTGAGTTGGGCCCTGTTAGTCGTTGCTGCTACCTATATTTTGGGTCGCATTACTGACGAGGTCATTGAGCCCGCATTCGAGGGTGGAGTCTCGGCATCTACTGTCTGGATGGCCGTTGCGGCGCTGTTTATCATCGCTTTTCTGCGAGGCCTGTCGGTTGTAATCCGCCGTTGGTTTGGGTCTCTGACCGAAACCCGTGCACAGGCCACGTTGCGAGCCGAGGTGACTGACCGTCTGCTCGTCATGCCAATGTCTGCATATCGCCGTCACCCTACGGGCGAACTGCTTGCCAACGCCGACGTAGATATCACCACAGGAACGCAACTCCTGATGCCTCTGCCGTTCTCTGTGGGTGTGATTGCACTTGCAGCGTTCTCGTTGGTGAGTTTGTTTACTGCTGACCCGTCGTTTGCACTCGTTGCCCTGGTGCTGTTTCCTGCGTTAGCGTTTCTGAGCCGCTACTACACCAACAAGGTGAACGAGCCAGCGGCGCAGGTGCAGGCCCGATTGGGTCAGGTCTCGTCGATTGCGCACGAGAGTTTTGACGGAGCATTAGTGGTCAAGACTCTGGGCCGTGAAGGCGATGAGGACCTGCGCTTTCAGGCAGCTGCGAACCAACTACGCACTGATCGGCTCGTTGTGGCGAACATGACATCGGTCTTTCAGCCGCTTATTGATCTTCTGCCTAACCTAGGAATCATTGCGCTGTTGCTGGTGGGGGCTTGGCAGGTTGATCACGACGAGGCCACCGTGGGGCAACTCGTTCAGGCGGTTGCGCTGTTTGGCTGGTTGGCCTTCCCCATGCGAATCGTCGGATTCATGTTTGAGTCCATGCCGCGCTCGGTGGTTTCGATTGAGCGTGTGGACGCACTGCTTGATGAGCCAGTTGACGCTGCGGCGCAGGCACAGGTGAGTGCCGCCGGCAGCACCGACGAGCTAAGTACATCTGCATTGCCCGATGGTCCGCTAGCTGTAGAGATGAGTGCGGTCTCGTTTGAGTACGGCGAGACGTCCGTGTTGTCCGGTGTGACATTTACTGCGCCGGCCGGTCAAACCGTGGCGCTAGTTGGTTCAACTGGATCGGGCAGGTCAACACTGACAAATCTCATGATGCGTCTCGATGAACCCAGCTCCGGGCAGATACTGCTCGGGGGTGTTCCTATCGCGGAGCTCAACCCTGATGAGCTGCGGTCAGCAGTCTCGGTTGCATTTCAAGAGAGTTTCTTGTTTGCCTCGAGCATTTCTGACAACGTCTCAATGGGCCGGGAGTTGACTCAAGAACAGCTCGATGATGCGCTCGATCGTTCTCGCGCAGGCAAGTTCGTGGCCAAGCTCCCGAAGGCTCAAGAGACGATTCTTGGTGAGCGTGGAGTGACTCTTTCTGGCGGCCAGCGTCAGCGGGTAGCTCTGGCGCGAGCCTTGGCTGGCGAACCGCGGGTGCTCCTGCTCGACGATGCAACCTCGGCGGTTGATCCGGTGATCGAGGCCCAGATCTTGGCTGGGCTTCGCAATAGCGACACGACGATGCTGATTGTGGCGCATCGCCTCTCCACCATTTTGCTGGCTGACAAAATTGTTCACCTTGAGGACGGAAGGATTCGAGGCGAAGGAACACACCAGGAACTCTTGGCCGACCCGGAGTATGCAGCGCTGGTAACTGCTTACGAGTCTGAAGAACTTCAAGATCATGACGGGCACTTTGCAGAAGATGCAGATCTGGAAGTCGACGCAACCTGGGGCGAAGCAGTGCTGCACCCGGTCGACCCGGTCCACCCCGTTGCTCCGGATGAGGTGACCGAATGAACGTCGTGAGTAATTTGCCAGGCGATGAACTCGACCCGGCCGAGGTAAAAGCCCTCGAGGTGCTCAAGGCAGGAATCGCCGCGACACCGGAACTCAAAGTTGGTTTGGGTGTGTCGATCGGTATGGCTCTGGTCATGGCCGTTGGACGGATGATTATCCCGATCGCGATTCAGCAGATTCTTGATAAGGGAATCAACGATGGAGACCTCAACTGGAGCTTTGTGCTCACCACGTGCGCAATTGCCGCTCTAGCAATGGTGGCGTTCGCGGTGCTCAACAGGTTCACGTATATGCGCCTGATGGTCACGGCCGAGAATGTGATTTTCGGCTTGCGAACCCGTGCGTTTTCTCATGTGCACAAGCTGAGCGTTGCCAATCACAATGAGTCACGTCGCGGAATCATGGTTGCCAGAGTGACCTCCGACATAGAAACGCTTGCGCAGTTTGCATCCTGGGGTGCTGTGTCTTGGATTGTGAACCTCACCATCATCGTTGTGGCCGTCGGGGTGATTGCGCTCTACAGCTGGCAACTGGCAATTCTCACGGTTCTGGTGCTGATTCCGATTATCCCCATCCTCAAGACAGTGCAGCGCCGCCAACTGCAGTCCTATGACGCGCTGCGTTCTCGAGTCTCGGACACACTTACCGAGATTTCTGAGACGGTCATGGGAATTCGCGTGATCCGGGCCTATGCAGATGCACCAGCGGCTCGTAAGCGCCTACATGGAGCGATTGACCGGCAGTACCGAGCGCAGCTCAAAGCACGCTTCTTCTTTGCGATTATGTTCCCAATTTCGGACATCTTTAGCGGCCTGACGCTGGCCGCAATTGTGGGCGTTGGCGTGTGGTGGGGCCCAGGTTGGGGCTTGCAGGCCGGCACGCTGATTGCAGTGGTGTTTCTTGCCAATATGGTTGTGCAGCCTGTGGCAGAAATTGGCGAGGTGCTTGATCAAACCCAAACGGCGCTTGCTGGATGGCGCAAAGTCTTGAACCTGCTTGATGAGCCCATCGATGTTGTTGAGCCGGTCCCCGGTATTGAGTTGCCCGCTGGTGCTCTATCTGTGTCTGCCGTTGGCGTGAAGTTTGAATACGAGCCGGGTCATCCGGTTCTGCACGGAATCGATTTGCAGCTATCAGCGGGAGTCAACGCTGCCATCGTAGGAGAGACAGGTTCGGGCAAAACCTCGTTCGCCAAGCTTCTTGCTCGACTTGCTGATCCAACAGACGGGCACATCCTGCTTGACGGAATTGATCTGCGAGAGGTCTCGCACGACTCCAGAGCTCGCGCAGTGCGATTAGTTGCCCAAGACGGCTTCTTGTTCGAAACCACGATTTTAGAAAATGTGCGATTCGGTCGGCCAGAGGCAACTGATGAAGATGTCAAACGGGCGTTCGCCTCGCTCGACCTGGACTGGTGGATCAACAGCATGCCAGAGGGCTTAGCTACCGAGGTGGGGGAGCGCGGTGACGCTCTGTCTGTGGGTGAGCGCCAGCTTGTAGCACTCGCCCGCGCCCAGCTTGCAGACCCGGGGCTGCTCATTTTGGATGAAGCCACATCGGCGGTTGACCCAGAGACTGAGCGAGCACTTTCGCACGCCTTGGCCAAACTGTCCGAAGGCCGCACCACTGTGAGTATTGCGCACCGCCTGTCCACTGCCGAGGCTGCGGATTTGGTGATCGTGGTTGATGACGGGCGGATCGTGCAGATCGGCACCCATCAAGAACTTGTCGCAGTTGGCGGCGTCTACGGAAAGCTCTACGAGTCTTGGATTGGCAACACCCGAGCTGCCTGAGCAAGCCAAAACCGCTGGATTCTTGTGGGTTTTTCAGGCTGCGTTTCCTTTCGATGCGCTCGGGTCGCTAGCCTCAGCTACGCCTTCGCTCAGTTGTCGCGAACGCGCAGTCCCTCGAATCGGTCGATCTTGTTTCGACCACCTACCCGCAAGGAACCACCGTGGCAAAGACTCCAATCCGTGTAGCCGTTACCGGCGCAGCCGGACAGATCGGTTACTCACTGCTTTTTCGTATCGCTAGCGGCGCAATGTTGGGTGAGGATCAGCCGGTAATTCTGCAGATGCTAGAGATCACTCCGGCGCTTGGGGCACTCAAGGGTGTTGCCATGGAACTTGAGGATTGTGCGTTCCCCTTGCTTGAAGAGATTGTTCAAACGGATGACCCCGATGTTGCATTCGGCGATGTCGGCGCCGCACTGCTCGTAGGAGCAATGCCTCGTAAGGCTGGAATGGAGCGCTCGGACTTGCTCACTGCAAATGGTGGCATCTTCAAGCCTCAGGGCGCAGCGCTTGGGCGGTCGGCTTTGAAGGACGTCAAGGTTCTCGTTGTCGGAAACCCGGCCAATACCAACTCGCTGATTGCTCTGAGTAATGCCGCTGGCCTTGAGCCCGGACGATTTACAGCAATGACCCGGCTCGACCACAACCGTGCCATCGCACAACTCTCGGCAAAGGTGCACGCACCCGTGACTGACATCCGTCGGATGACCATCTGGGGAAATCATTCCACTACTCAGTACCCCGACCTGTTCCACGCAGAGGTTGCAGGGCGTCAGGCAGCGGAGATGGTCAATGATCAGGCTTGGGTCGAGAGCGAGTTCATTCCCACAGTCGCTAAGCGCGGCGCAGCAGTGATTGAGGCTCGCGGCTTCTCCTCGGCAGCATCAGCAGCGAATGCTGCAATAGAGCACATTCACGACTGGCATCTTGGAACTCCCGAGGGCGATTGGGTCTCGATGGCTGTTCCTTCTGACGGCTCCTATGGGGTGCCCGAGGGTCTCATGAGTTCCTTCCCGTGCATCTGCAAGGACGGGAAGTACGAAATTGTGCAGGG
>WLLG01000197.1 GCA_009700815.1 Actinomycetota bacterium | reverse complement strand
CCTGTTCGCGTTCGACGCAACCTTCGCAGCACCAAGCCCATGAGGACCAACATGGTGAGGGCAAAGTAGTAGAGCCGTAGTGGGCTATCTAGGCTGATCCGATAGAGCAACTCTGGGCGTGCAAACCGGCCCTCCGGAATCCAATCAACCGCACGGTTTGAGAAGATCCACTCAGAGGCGGCAACTGAAATAGCCAGCGTAGTGACGGCCAGATACAGGCCGCGAAGGCGAAGCGCAGGTAGCCCAACTAGCACTGCCACCAAAGCGCCGATCACGCCAGCGACCACTATCGAGGTAAGCGGTTCCCAGCCCTGTTCAACGGTGGCCCAAGCTCCGACAGAAGCACCAACCCCGACAAATGCCATCTGCCCAAGTGAGACTTGCCCCGCCCAACCCGTGAGCACCACCACGGACAGGCCAATCATCGCGAAGATCACAATGACTCCAGCTTTGAATTGGCCGTTCGTACCAAGCAGTAATGGCAGTCCAATCACTGTGGCGACCACGGCGATGCCAACTCCGAGGCGACCGAGTCGCACCTCTCGCAACTTGGAAATCGCTAACGGGATTGGGCGGACCTCGCCGAGCGAATCCCAAGAGGATGCATCCTCGGCATCTGAACGGCGCGAACCTCGACGCTGTAACAGCAGCGAGACGATGATGAGCCCCGCAAGGATCGGGGACATCAAGTAAGAGTCCCCGGTATTCCATCGAACACCAGTCTCAAGTACACCAAGCGAGACAGCAGTCGCCGCAATTGCCACAAGGTGCGTCATTCGGCCGACGATGAGGGCAGTTAAAGCCCGAAGTACGACCGAAAGTCCCAGGCCGACACCGAATGGCAGGCTGCTCACTCCTGCTGTGAGGACCATCGAGATATACGCGAGCCCAGTAGCGAGTACCCAGATTTGAGCTTCTAGGCGGCGGACGGGAATCCCGAGCGTGGCTGCGCGTTCGGAACGCTCTGCCGAGGCACGAACAGCAATTCCGGTATCAGTGAGTTTGAGAAAGAGCGCAACTGCAACGAGCAGGAGCGGTGCAACTATTAAGGCGAGCAGATCGCTCCCGTCAAAGACCACGCCTCCCGTATTGAAGGTGAATTCAATCGGTGGTGGCATCGTGCGCACCGCCGGCCCTGCGTCCCACAACTTGGGCAACAACAGGGCGCAAAACGCAAGCACTTGCGCCAACCCCAATGTGGCCACTGTCAGTTGCAGTCGCGGTGAACTAAAGAACCTTCGGATGACTAGGACATCCACGATGAGACCAAGAAGTAGGGCTGAGGCAAACCCAATCGTGATGCTCAATAACCAGGGAAGGCCCGCCAAGGTCACCAGCAAAACAGCAAAGGTGGCGGGCAAGCCACCGAGGTCTCCTTGAGCAAAGTTTACGATTCGGTTTGCTCGCCAAACCAACGCAAGACCCAAGGCACCAAGTGCGCCAAGCAGGCCAAGGATCACTCCAGAAAGCAGTGCTCCCGAGGGCATGGGGAATATGAGGAGCTGGGCGACAAGAATCCCGACTGCAGGAAGAAATAGCAGCAGGTTGTTCTGTGCTGTTTTGTTGTTGTCTGCCAACCAACCCACGTCCGACGCACCCCTCCCCAGTAGCAGTAACCGACTCTAGCCAAGCATGTCGACCGGACAAGGCTACAAGTTGGTCCCGTTGGGAACTTTAGGGTTGAGCACGGCTATCTCGGGTTGAGCACAGCTATCTCAAGTTGAGCACAGCTAGCTCAGATCGAGCACTGCCAGGGTGCCCTCAATGAACTGCTGTCTGCATGCCGAACGCTGCAGCTTGCCGGAAGAGGTCTTCGGCACCGTTCCTGGTTCCACCAGAATGACTTGCTTAGGCGGAATGCCAACTGAATCAGTCACCACGGACTGAATGACTCGAGCAACCTCTGCAAGGTCTGCCGCTCGAGCCTCGGCTACCACAATGATGTTTTGAGCACCTTGTCGGCCTTCGATGCCGAACGCAATCACATTGCCAGTACGCGCACCCTCTACCTCGCCCGCCACCTTCTCAATATCTTGGGGGAATACGTTGCGACCACCCACAATGATCACGTCTTTGATACGCCCGCACACTACGAGCGAACCGTCAATGGTGTACGCCAAGTCGCCGGTGTGAAGCCACCCGTCGATGATGAGTTCTTCGGTTTCAGTTGGCTGCTCGTAGTAGCCCGAGGTGAGTGAGTTACCAGTGATTTTGAGTTCTCCAACCTGGCGGTCCCCGCAGATTTCACCAGTCGCACAATCAACAATTGCAATTTCGAGTCCCGGGACTGCCTTGCCGAGCAGGACGAGCTCTGTTGCGCCCTCTACCCCTGGCTCTACTGGAATTGCTAGGTGCCGACTTTCGAGCGCCGACTTGTCGACCCAATCTGTTAGTAGCCCAGCCATCGGCTCGGGGAAGCAACCTGCTATGCAGACCTCGGCCATACCGAATGCGGGGAACGCGCCTTTGGGTGACAGCCTGAATTTTTCACCGGCAGTAAAGAAGCTGCGAAATGTTTCGGGGTCAACCGGCTCGGCCCCGTTGAGCCAGACGCGCATATGCGACAGGTCAAGATCTTCTTCAGTGCGACGCATTGCTCGCGCTGCGAGTGAATACGAGAAGTTCGGCCCGGCCGTACCCGTTCCGCCGTATTGAGAAATCCACTGCATCCAACGCAACGGGCGAGCCAGAAAGTCCTGCGGTGCCCCTTGAACCAGCGTGCAGCCAATGGTCATTGGGATGGTCAGCAGGCCAACGAGACCCATATCGTGATAGAGCGGCAACCAAGAGACAATCACCTCATCGCGAGTGATTGCAGCTGCTTTCCAAGCTCCGTCAAGGTTGTTGCAGATGGCTTCGTGCGACAGCATCACGCCCTTTGGCTCCGATGTTGAGCCAGAGGTGAACTGCAACACAGCAAGGGAATCCTCGCTGCTCTTTGGCCGCCGATAGCCGGCCTCGGTCACGCCTTGGTTAGCAAAGAGTTCGTCAAGGGTGACAAAGGGTGGATCGCCCTCTTCACGCTCAATAAAGCCCGCAAGATCTGAATCGATGACGAGAATTTTGGTATCCGAGCGATGAATCCTGACTCGGGTCTGAGCGACGAACTGCTCAAGCGCACCCATCCGCATGGGCAGCGGCATGGTCACAAGCGCAGCGCCAGTAAGCCAGATTGCCTGAATGGTCGTGATCAGCTGTCGCGTTGTTGGGCCGAGGACTGCAACATGATCGCCGGGTTGAACCCCTCGAGCTTGCAGAGCAGCAGCAACCACTCGGGCCTCGGAATGGAGTTGGGACCAGCGAATTGTCTGATGGTCATCTCCCGAGACGAAGGTCACGAGCCCATAATCACGTTCGGCGGTTGCTTCAATTCGATCAATCAGCGAGAGCACGATGCTTTGACACTCCAGAGTCGTTCACGGTTACAAGAAACTAGCGAAGGGCGAGATCGCTCAGTGCGAAAAGGCCCCTGCCCGGCAGTTCAGACCGGCAGTTCAGACCAGCAGATTGAGCAGCTTCGGTGGGCGAGCAATGACCCGATGCGGTTCGGCGCCTTGGAGTTGCTGTTGCACCTTGTCTGACTCCAGCGCAGCGGCCAAACAGGCTGCCTCATCGGCATCAGAGGCAACCAGAATCCGGTCCCGCACCTTGCCGTTGATCTGCACCACCAGCGTCGCCGATTCCTGGACTAGCAACTCAGGATCGGCAGTGGGCCAAGCAGTGGTATGGACATGAGCTAGCTCGCCATCTGGCTGATCTAGGTGGCGGGCCGCCCAGAGCTCAGCAGTCATGTGTGGGCAAGCCGGAGCAAGCAACTGCAACAAGATGTTGACTGAGGCCTGCAACGTTGGGCCATGCGCGTGCTCGGGCGCCTGCACGTATCGATAGAGCTCATTCAAGAAGGCCATGTATTTAGCTACGGCGACGTTGTAGGACCAGCGGTCAAAGTCCTTTGAGATGCCGTCAATGAGAACATGCGTGGCACGGACAATCTCTTGGTCCACGGACTCAGGCTCGCCCTCGCGCAGATCCGAAGTCAGATCCGAGCCGGGCACGGCCAGTCTCCAGAGACGCAGCAGGAAGCGATGGCAACCTTCGAGTCCAACATCTTCCCAATCAACATCTTCTTCGGGCGGCTTGACTGCTAGATGGCTGAGCCGCAGTGCGTCTGCTCCAAGGGTGTCGATGATTTCCTCTGGAGCAACGAGGTTTCCTTTGGACTTCGACATTTTTGCACCATCAAGGCGAATCATCCCCTGAGTGAAGAGTCGCTGGAAAGGCTCGCGAAGATTCGCTGGGAGCACCGACAGATCGGACAGCGCCTTGGTGAAGAACCGGGCGTACATCAGGTGCAGCACAGCGTGTTCGGCCCCTCCGATGTATTGGTCCACCGGCATCCACTGCGCTAGCTGATCCTGACGAAACGGTGCATCTTCGGACCACGGATCAGTAAAGCGCAAGTAGTACCACGAGCTATCAACGAACGTGTCCATCGTGTCCGTCTCTCGACGAGCAGGCGCTCCACAAGTTGGGCAAGTGGTATGAAGAAAGCCTTCATGGGAGAGCAACGGTGATTGCCCTGTTGGGGTGAACTCGACATCATCAGGCGCAAGGACTGGGAGTTGGTCCTCGGGAACGGGAACAATTCCGCAGGCATCGCAGTACACGATCGGAATGGGGCAGCCCCAGAACCGCTGACGAGAAAGCAACCAGTCACGTAAACGGAAGTTGACCTTTCGCTCGCCGAGTCCGGTCGCTTCCAACCAATCCATTGCCGCGTTTTTGGCTTGGGCGATGTTTAGGCCGTTCAGGTTGAGCTCGGCAGCGGCCACTGCATGGCTTGCGGAGGAAGAATTGATATGCGGCCCATCCCCTGTGAACGCTCCGCCCTGAAAGCCTTCGGGCCGCTGCACTGTCTCAATGACTTCCAAGCCGAAGATCGAAGCAAACTCAAAGTCACGCTGGTCTTCACCAGGAACTGCCATCACGGCGCCCGTTCCATAGGTGGCCAAGACAT
>WLLG01000196.1 GCA_009700815.1 Actinomycetota bacterium | reverse complement strand
TCCCCAACAAACCAGCCACGCTCAGCCACCGCAGCCGCTCCCGGCGCACCAGCGACATCGCCGATGACACCGCTCCCAGTAAACTCACCACCCCCATCGCCACTGCAGCCACTGCGACATGATGGCCTCGCTCGTGGCCTGAATAGCCAACGGGACAACTTCCGAGCTCTCCCAGTCGTTTGAGATACGACAGATTGAGATCTCTATACGGGGCTGGGTACGTCGAATTACAGTGCAGGAGTGCAAACGAGGACCCCAAACTCCGCAGCACCTCGATGGCATCCAAGATTTCAGACTCGCTCGACATCCCAGTTGACACGATCATCGGGCGCCCAGTCCGACCCATAGCGCGAAGCAGTTCGTGGTTTGTTAGATCTGCCGATGCCACCTTGAATCCGGCCACACCGAATTGGTCTAGACGCTCCATGGATCGAATATCCCAGGCAGTACACAGGGCAGTAATTCCAGCGGCAGCTGCGTACTCCAAGAGCGAGCACAGGTCATCTGGGGGCAATTCAAAGCGGGCGAGCAGATCTAGCACGTACTGCGATCCCAGGTCCTCGTCTGGCGCATCTAGGCGCCCATCTCCCCGATAGAGGCTAGCCAAATCTCGCATCTGAAATTTGACCGCGTCGGCCCCCGCATCCACGGCTGCATCCACAAGTCGACGGCCAATCTCGACGCTCCCATTATGGTTAATCCCGATCTCAGCGATGACGAAAGCTTGCTGATCTGGCCCAATTTCCTGCCCGGCTATTCGAAGCGGCGCATCATCTCGGTCAGCAACCCCAACGAGTCGGCCTCGTCCATCCAAAAGTGGGACTTGCTGGATTCGATCTGAGAACTGACTCGTGATCTCTGCCGCTGAAGCAGTACTTGCCGCCCAAGTGAACTCGGTATTTGCGGCAGCAAGTGCTGGGCTCTGCAGGTCGATCTGCTCGCTAGAAAGCAGCCAGCGCCGAACATCACCATCGGTGAGTACGCCCTCCATTAAGCCCGAGGAGTCAACGCAGAAGATCACCCTGCGCTTGTTCCGCCCCATCTTGTTGAGGGCGTCAGAGATCGTGTCTTCTGAAAACACGACCAGGTGCTGGAAACGACGTTCAATCTTCATAGCTAGTAGTCGACTCCGGACTGAGCCTCGCTAGTAGCGGTTTCAGGCGAGCCCTCCGGAGATCTCAGGAACAGGAGGATCTCACCCACCAAACGCTCGGCTGCTCGGCCATCGTTGACAGTCAGTAAGGAGTCAAGAAGCTTGATTCGACCATCGCTACGCGCAGACGGATTGGTCAGGGCTGTGGCGATCTCATCGCGGAGTTGTTTCGCATCATCAGCAGTTGCAAGTCCGCCAGAGGAGGTCACCGGAAACCAATGCTCGCGTTCGTAGAGTCCACGCACTTGGCGGGCATCCCGCCGGTCCAATCCAGGCACAAATCGCGGCCCAATCTGGGGTCGATCGAAAGCAGCCCCATCAACTGTCATCGATGAGCTCACATTGATGTGAACTGCACTGTGAGCAAGGGTCGACATCTGGTCCTTAGTCTGGTCCTCGCTCGGCCACGACTGGTGCATCCCAGAACCAGTACCCCAGGGCTCAGCTACCACACCATGACGCAGTTCCCGTCCAACCTCTTGCCATGGACCCGCCGGATCTGCTGGGTGTCGGCGAACCACTAGGAACGGATTCATCGGAAGTAAATCATCACTGATCCACTGATCGATGAGGAGTGGGAGTCGCCATTCAGAAGGTACAAGGTGTCGAGGACCAGCACCGTAGAGAATAACTGGGCGTTCTGGTGGGATTCCGTGTCGCTTACGCCAAACCGACTCGTCTTCGAGTAATTCGGCACGTTGATGCAGATCAAACTGAGGGGCACCCGTTACGACAAACTGCTCAGAGTTAAGTTCTGGGTAGCAGCGCAACAGTTCCTGAGCGTTTGCAGTATTCCAAACTGCGAACTTATCGCTTCGGGAAATGAACCGTCCACGCGTGGTTGGGTTGTCCCAAGAAATCAGGCTCGTAAACGAACGGATGCCACTATCCCTTGCGGCAAAGAGGGTCAGCGCATCCTGATCGTGATAGGGAGTCAGACTGAGGACCAGATCGGGATCAACTGAGTCAAGGCAGTTCTTGAAATCGGAAAGATTGCTGCCCGTTCGCACGGCGGCATCGTCTGCTCCTTCGATTGCGGCAGAACCGCCTGGTCGGGTAACACTCAAGGAGTCGCGCAGAACTCGCAGCCGGCCAAGCAAACGGGTGCGGGTGTCCAGAGTTCGATCAGTTCGCGCGAGTTTCTCGATTGCAGAGGTGGGACTCGCCATTCTCCTCTGATGAACGAGTGCCATCTGACGGCGGTGCGACCGATAGTCATGGGTCAACTCGGCCTCCGGCAGATATACAACTTCCAAGCCCTGACTCGTTGCCAACTCTTCCAGCGTTTCATCTTGGAACCCAAGACCGATGACGAGCTCGCACTCGTCTGCCAGCATCTCGACAAGGCCTGTTGAGAACAAGTAGCGGACGCTGAATCCGTAGGTAAGAAGGACCAACAATTTTGGTCGTCCAGACAAGTCGTTCACTCATCTACGTTACCGATGAATTCCGGGATTGCGACGCCTTTTCGACCATCACCTGTAGCAGCACCGATACATCAGAGGACTTTGTCAGACTCAACCTTGAGCCGTGTACTACGCATCCCTCGGATAGAGTCAATCTCTCTCACTAAGGGGGGCCGTGTCCCAGAATCTTCCGTCACTCACTGCTGTAGTAAGTCGCTTTCCAGCGCCCTCACAGACGTTCATTCTTCGTAAACTCACCGGACTTCGTGAGGCTGGAATGGAAGTCACCGTAGCCTCGACCTCTTTCACGCCTAGCAGCGCCGAATTGGGCTTTCCGATGCTCTCGCTAATGCCTTGGCAGTCACCGCGAGTGGCGATTCAGCCATCGAGTCGATCTGCTTGGCCGGCGGCTGTGTCAGCAGTCATCGGGAAGGGCAAGGGGAACTCCAACGGACTACGCCAACGGGTGACCCTTGCGCCGATCCGCGCCATTGATTCAGACATAGCGCACTTTGAATTCTCCGGCATTGCAGCCTCTTACCTTGATGAACTTCCCCGGTTGCATCGGACAGCGAAGATCGCTGTGAGTTGTCGCGGCGCAGCCGAGCAGATTGAGCCCCTCAAGAACCCACAACGTCGAATTGATCTGGAGCGCGTCTTTGAGATTGCTGATCTCATCCATTGCGTCTCCGATGACATGCGAAGAACGGTCGAGGGCCTCGGTGCCCCGGCAAGCAAGATTCTTGTGAATCGTCCAGCGATTCCAGTTGATCAGTTCTCTTCTCTCCGAAGCCGCGAACTTGACCACGAGGGACCATTTCGCTTGCTCTCAATTGGGCGTCTTCACTGGAAGAAGGGCTTTGATGACAGCATCCGAGCAGCGGCCGCACTTCGCAAACGCGGCATCGCTGTGGACTACCGGATCGCAGGTGAAGGGCCTGAGCGAGAGAAGTTGATGTTCATGATCCATGAACTTGGCTGCGAGGACTCTGTCAGTCTGGTGGGCAGTCTGGGACAACCGGAGATTAAAGAGTTGCTCGGTTGGTCGGACGCGCTCCTGCTTCCGAGTCTGAGCGAAGGAATCTCAAATGCCGTGCTTGAGGCAATGGCGGCTGGCCTACCCGTGGTGAGCACGCGTTGCGGCGGGATGGCTGAGGTTGTCGAGGACGGCGTCAACGGAATTCTTGTCGAGGTTGGAGACACAGGCGCGATGTGTGATCACCTAGCTGAACTCGCAGGCAGCGCAGATACCCGCTCACGGCTTGGTTCTGCTGCAGCCAGAACGGCTGACGAACGCCTCGATATCAGGCATCAGGTGGGCAGGTTCATTGATGCGTACACAGCCCTGACGAGTACGGGGTCAGGTACGAATCCGAGAGAGCGCTAGAGCCTCTTTATAGAAGGCGTTGTTGCTCTCTAGATCGGTTCGGTCGCCAAAGGCCTGCAGCTTGCCGTGATCCATCACCATGATTCGATCACAGCTATTCAGCGTCGAGAGTCGATGCGCAATCACAAACAAGGTGACCGACCCTTTGAGTTCGTTCAAGGTCTCATGAACAAGTGACTCTGATTGCATGTCGAGTGCACTCGTCGGTTCGTCGAGCACGAGCATGGCTGGCCGTCGGACGAGTGCGCGAGCAATTGCCACACGCTGCCGCTGCCCACCCGAGAGCGAGCCACCGCGCGAGCCGAGCACGGTGTCATAGCCTTCCGGCATGGCCAGAATCTCTTCATGGACGTGCGCTCGGCGAGCAGCTTCCATGATCTGTTCATCGCTCACACCCGGCCGAAAGAACCTGATGTTGTTGGCCACGGTGTCGTCATAGATCCTGCTGTCTTGTGGGACGAAAGCAATCATGGAGAACCAAGACTGATCCTCGATATCGCCTACCGGCACACCATCAAGTTCGTAGGTCCCAGTGCTGGCATGACGCAGTCGCAGGAGCAACTGAATCAAGGTGGACTTGCCGCTACCCGATGGGCCGATAATGCCAACAGCCTCACCTGGTTCAACAGTAAAGCTCACACCATGAAGTGCATCATGAACGCCGTCATATGAGTAACCGGCGTCCGTGAACTCAATTTTGCCGATGCTCTCTAGGTGAACCGAGCCCGAGGGCGGCCTTGAATCGCGGAAGAACTGCCGCTCAGCGAAAAGCCTTTGAATATAAGGAACTAAATCTCCGAGACCGTGATAACCCGCCTGAATCCCGCTGGTTTGGTTGAGCGCACGGACGAGTACCACCACGATTGCCCCAACGGCCGCTAGCGGCTGATCCAAGAAGGCATCCATCGCCACCAGTGCAGCCAGAATGATGAGCACTGCAGCAGAGGTATAGATACCAGTCACCATGCGCGCCATCAGTTGAGCCTTATACAGCGAGGCAATTTCGCTGCGAGTCGACTTGTCTAGGCGATCGGCAACGTCTTCGCTGACGCCGAAGGCCCGGATCTCTAGGCTCAGGTCAATCGCCTCACGGGATTGCAC
>WLLG01000195.1 GCA_009700815.1 Actinomycetota bacterium | reverse complement strand
GCAGTCGCAACAAGGTACGACAGGGGCTTACCCGTGTAGTTGAAATACGTGGCTTGATACTGGCGCACATCCTCTAGCCAATGAGAAGCCGAGAACTTGCGGCGAAGGCCCACCGCACAGCCAGCCACAAGCGAAGGCATCCAGCCGACCATGAGGGCATTGGAATGGAAGAGCGGCATGCAGATGTACCCAACATCCGTTGGGCCTAGCTCGAGCAAAGAAGCCAACCGATTGCCAGTCGTGAGCAACCTTCTCTGCGAACAGATCACGGCCTTTGGCGCCGATGTCGTTCCCGATGTGAAGATCAACGCCCAAGGCGTGTCTGCCGAAGGTTGGATTCCGGGGTCTGCATCGGAGACCACAGTGAGGGCGGCCTCTAGGTCATCAGCTTTGATCCTTTTCGGGTGATCGGCATCAGTCTCACTGGGGAACCGGTTCGATACCAGCAGCTCACAATGGTTGAGCTGCCCAGCAATCGCTTCGACCTCTGGCAAGTGCGTGGGTTCGGTAATCAGAAGATCAACATCGGTATGAACCAGATCTCGAAGCAGGTGTTCCCCAACTCGGGTGTGATTCATCCCCACAATCGTTGACCCGCTGAGCGCTGCGCCACCTAGAGCAAAAAGGTAGTCAGGTGTGTTGTCGAGCAGGAGCCCCACGTGTAGTGGCCGGTCGTCAGTGCTCTCGACTCGCGACTGGCGACGGCTCAAGAACAGCTGCGCCCAGCGCTGCGACTCGGCCACGTATTCACCGTGGGTCCAGGTCTGCGCTGCCCAGTGGATTGCTGGCCTGGCAGCGATGACAGGGTCAGAAGCGTTCGCCCTGAGCAGTTCAGCAGCATTGGGGGCTGGAAGATTTGCCTGGCCCGGAGCTGGAACTGTGATGCCCAGAGCTGGAGCTGTGATGATTGAGTCCTGCACGACCCGCATTGTACTGACACGGGCGTCAGTGATGTACTGGGCATTCTGTCTTCATCATCTACTCTGCGTTCATGGCGACTAGTCCGAGTACCCCCACTCGCGCTCGTGGACGAGCGACGAAGGCGAAACTGATGACCGCTGGAGTTGCCGTGTTTTCGGCTAGGGGCTTCAGAGCGACGCGAGTCGACGACATTGTGAAGCGGGCGCGAATTTCACACGGGACGTTTTACTTGTACTTCAGTTCCAAGGATGACCTGTTTGAGCAACTCGTGGCTGAGGTGGCTACCGAGCTCAGTTCTCTGACAGATTCACTCCCAACAATTCGCCCGACCACAGAAAGCCGCACCGACCTTGAGTTGTGGTTGGTGTCCTTTATTGAGCTCTATTCCAAGTACGGCCCCCTCATCCGCAGTTGGACCGAAGCAGAGCGCGGCGGGATGTCCACCGCAGAGGATGTGCTTGGAACAGTCGCTGACGCTCTGACGGCCAAAGTAAAGATTCGCAAGCGCAAAGACTTTGATCCGCGGATAGCCTCACTGGCGTTGCTGGCAATGGTCGAGCGAGTGAACTATTTCTCCGTCACGGGTCAAGTGGATGAAGAGGTCGAGCAACTTGCCCGCACATTGGCCGACATCATGCTGGATGCATTTTTTGGAACACAAATTTAGAGATCGAACCCGCATGAGCCGGTAACTGACGCTAGTGTCATGTTTCGTCATCTGATACCGGGGGGTTTCATGCGATCCAGAATTTTGGTCTCTGCGATATTCGTTTCTCTACTGGCTGCAGCCTGCAGCAATTCAACTTCGGAAGGGACGACAACCACTTCTGCTTCCAAAGGCGGGGATAGCTCCGCTACCCAGGTGGCAGTCACTGCTCCTGGGGTGACGGCGGACGAGATTCGGGTTGGGGGCGTCGCATCGACGACCAATCCACTCGGCGGAAAGTACGGCGAATCATTTGATGGCGTGAAAGCATATTTCGCCATGGTGAACTCGGAAGGCGGCATCTACGGCCGCGACCTCACCATGGCCTCAGAACGAGATGACCAACTCAGCAACAATGATGCCGAAGTACAAGGCCTGCTCGAACAAGACAACGTCTTTGCTGCGCTTCCCATGACCACGTTGTTGTTCACCGGTGCTGACCGACTCGTTGAGGCCGGGATTCCTACCTTTGGCTGGACGATCAACCCTGAATGGCAAGGCACCACAGAGGTACCTAAGTTGAACCTTTTTGGCCAGGCAGGGTCATACCTCTGCCTCGGCTGCGAGCAACCACAGGTTGCCTACGTAGCCAAGATCTCTGACAGCCACAAGATCGGCGTACTCGCTTACAACGTTCCTCAGTCCACCGAATGCGCCGAGGGTTGGGAGAAAACCTTTGACATCTACGGCGAAGAAGCCGACGCAGAAGTGGTGTTCTCGGATCATTCTCTGAGCTACGGGATTACCGATCTCTCCGTGCAAGTGTCAAAGATGAAAGATGCCGGGGTGGACATGGTGGTCACCTGCATGGATACCAACGCAGTTGTCACGCTGGGCAAGGAACTTAAAAAGCAAGCCGTTGAGGCCATTCAGTTTCTGCCTGACGCGTATGACCAAGCCTTCTTAGACGAGTTCGGAGACCTGTTTGAGGGTTCCTACGCCTGGACCTCTTTTGCTCCCTTCGAAAGCACGCCTCAGCCAAAGGGCCTGAAAAACTACCTGAAGTGGATGGAAGCCACTAACGGACGAATCAGTGAAAACAGTTTGGTGGGTTGGCTGAACGCAGATCTCTTTGTTACTGGCCTGCGAAAAGCAGGGCCAAACTTTGATCAGCAGAAGGTTGTCTCCTCGATCAACGAACTCACCGATTACACCGCTGACGGCCTGCTGAGTTCAATCGATTGGTCAAACGAGCACAACAAGCGCGGTGAAACCACATGTGGAGCCGTTCTGATTGTGAAGGACTCAGAGTTCGTCCCCGTCACCATTGCAAAGGGCAAACCCTTCTCCTGCTTCGCTTTGAATACAGGCGTACTCACCCCCACGGCTCAGTAGTCACCCGTGGTCGACCTGCTGGAATACGCAGTCAGGGGCATCCCGACGGGGTGCGTATTTGCCCTGCTTGCAGTTGGCTTGGTGCTGACCTACAAAACCTCTGGGGTGTTTAACCTGGCATTTGCTGCTCAGGCCTACACAAGCGCAGCGGTTTTCTATGTGCTCAGAAAAGAGCAGGAATGGCCGCTGTTCTGGTCAGCTTTTGTAGCGATTGTGATTGTGGGGCCGGCGCTAGGGCTGCTCTTGGAACGAGTGCTCTTCCGACACCTCCGAGGTGCGGGATCCCTAGCCAAGATGGTGACATCTTTGGGTCTACTCATCGCAATCCCAGAGGTTGTCAAACTGTTCTTCGGGTCAGATGCCAAGTCGAACCCTCCGCCATTGTGGTACGTCCGCCGCACAGACGAATGGCTTTGGCCTCAGGGCAGCCGATTTGTTTTTGATGCGGGACAAGTCGCAACCATCGTCTCCACGTTGGTTGTGGTTCTGGGCCTCACCGTGTTGTTCCGGTATACCAATCTGGGACTTCGGATGCGGGCGGTAGTGGAGAGCCCGCGACTTGCAGAACTCAACGGCGTGAATGCTGAGCGAATCTCGATGGCATCTTGGATGCTCTCATCCATGATGGCTGGACTTGCCGGTGTACTCGTCGCACCTCTCTTCGCCTCGCTCAATCCGATCGACCTGTTCACACTTCTCGTAGCGGCCCTTGCAGCAACCGTGGTAGGTGGGTTGAGCAGCATTCCGCTGACTTTTATCGGCGCAATTGGCTTGGGGATGTTGCAGGCTGTGCTTGCAGGATCGCTGCCGACAAACAGTGTCCTAGCAACGGGCTTGAGGCCAGGACTGCCGTTTCTGGTGCTGTTTGCGCTCCTCATCTTTCGACCCGGACTTCGCTCAACCCCAGAGGTCGCTGACCCACTCGCAACTGTGGACCCACCGTTGCCAGTCCCCGTGGCAGTCAGTCGGCCAAGGTGGATGAGCATCTCGTCTCGCACAGTCGGGGTTGTTGCCACGATGTTTGGATTGCTTGTCTCGTGGTTTCTGCTGGATGGGTTTTGGCTCGCAACGGTGATCGCTGGGGTAGTCCTTGCCGTCATCATGCTGTCATTGACCGTGGTCACTGGGATCGGCGGAATGTTGTCATTAGCACAGGCAGCGCTAGCTGCTATCGGGGCGTTCACCACCGCTCAAGTGGTCACAGCAACTGGACTTCCGGTTCTGTTGGCCATGTTGATCGGGGCCGCAGTGGCCGCCATGTTTGGGGCTCTGCTCGCCATTCCGGTGGTCCGCCTCGATGGCGTCTACTTGGCTTTGGCAACACTGGCTTTCGCTCTGATGTTCGAAAGCATTCTGGTGCCGCTGTCTTGGGTGAGCGGAGGCTCAGTCCCACTTGCAGTGCCTCGGCCAGTGATCGGACCGTGGGACCTAGCCGACGACCGATACTTTCTGCTGTTTGCGGCGCTCTGCCTGACTGTGATCGCACTAGCCGTTATTCGAGTGCGGCAAGGAACAACCGGAAGATTTCTGCAAGCCATTCAGAGCAGCCCAACAGCCGCGAACTCAATCGGGATTAGCGGAGGTCGCTCCCGAATCATTGCCTTTACTCTGGCTGCCGGAATCGCCGGATTTGGCGGAGGCCTGCTCGCATCATTCGCGGGACACGCGAACTATCAGGCCAGTTTCCCCTATGTGGTCGGTCTGGTATGGGTTGCCCTAGTCATCTCAGCGGGCGCACGAAGCATCCAAGCGGCCGTGTTCTCCGGGCTCATGTTCTTCTTATTGCCTGCCCTGTTGAACCGGGCCTTTTCTTGGCCAGAGAACTATCTAGAAGCCCACCCGCAGGCTCCCGAATGGATTCAAAACCTTCTAGGTCTTGTTCAACCCAATTGGGCCTTACCGGTGTCATTCATCCTGTTCGGGATCGGTGCCTTTACCTATGCCAAGCACCCTGAGGGGATTATTGAGGCGCAGACAAACTCCTCGGTCACAGCACTACTGCGTTGGACTGAACGGCGTAAGGCGAAAGTCGACGCATCCAGCAGCGTGGATGCGCCACAGGTATCTGCCTGATGACCCCGACAACAGACTCGACCGAACATCCAAACGAACAG
>WLLG01000194.1 GCA_009700815.1 Actinomycetota bacterium | reverse complement strand
GCCTCGAGAAGTTCCTCGTGGAAATCCGGGTGGGCAATCTCTGCAAGTGCCACGGCACGCTCATGCACTGTGCGGCCTTTGAGTTCTGCTGCACCGAATTCTGTGATGACTGTGTCGACTTGGTGTCGAGGGGTAGTCACCGTCATATGGGAGCCTGCAGTGCTCAAGATTCTTGAGGTGCGAACCCCATCGATCATGGTTGATGAACGCAAGCACAACAGAGATCGGTCATCGTTTTGCAATCCTGCACCTGCAAGAAAATCTTCATGGCCACCCGTCCCGGAGTACTGCCGACCGTTGATGGTGTCGGCAGCAACCTGGCCGAGCAAGTCCACTGCTGTTGCGCCGTTGATCGAAATGAAGTTTGCGTTATTGGAGATGACATCCGTGGAGTTCACAATCGCAACAGGAAGAAAGCGAACCTCTTCATTTCCGTCGAGCCAGGTGTACAACTCTGGAGTTCCAGCGGCGAAGGTGGTGACCGAGAATCCCTCAAATTCACCCTTGTTCAGATTCGAGACTTTGCCAGCCTGATGCAGGCGCATGAGCCCGGTGGTGAACATCTCTGAATGCACCCCGTAGCCTCCGCCGGGTGCATCGCACAGCTGCGATGCAATCAGCGAGGGGATGGCGCCAATCCCAGTTTGAAGGGTGGCTCCATCTTGGATGTATCTGCCAGCGTGGGTTGCAATCGCAAGGTCGATTTCATCCGAAGGTGGCTCGGCTAGGTCAACCGGAGCAGCTTGGCTCTCGAAGATCACGTCGATCTCGTCAAGGTGTAGGCGGTGGGGGTGATCTGGCATGATCCCAAAGGTGCGTGGGTAGAGCGGCGAGTGCTCCACAATCAAGAGGCGATCCGGGTCAGCTCCTGCCTGATGAAAGGCATCAATCGTTGCCCCTGCATGGAGCGAAAAGCTGCAGTATCCGTCTGCGTCAGGCGCCGAGGCAGCAGTTGCTAGCACCCGTGGCTTGAGCGATTCAAGGATTGGGCCGAACCTACGAAAGTCGGCCGGCACATACTGGATGTCTGCACCTGCATCGCGCAGCATACGCTCGGCGGGGCCAAAGAACCCGCTACGGAAGTGGACACTGGGTTGCATAAACACTGCGTACAAGTCAGTCAGAAGCGCTCCAGAGACTTGTAGGTCGACCCAGTCTGTTCGCTCGCCGAGCGCGTGCAGGAACGCATTGGGGTGAGCAGGTCCGAGCCCCACTGCTAGATCGTCGGTTGGAGTTAAGAACGCAGCGGCTTCTGATGCCGATTGAACCCGTAGAGCAGCCATGATGAATCCCTAGTTCGTTGTGCCGACCGAGCGTGCGGCGCATTGACCTGAGACCGTAGTGCCCGTTCCGGCTAGAGGGAGAGGTGGGGTTTCTCGCTCTCAAGTAAATCCCATGAAAACCATGCAAATCAGACGGTTTCAAGAGGTTGTGCAGGATAACTAAAGCAGTCTCGATGGCTGCTTTTGACCATAAATAGCGGTTCGTATTGAAAAATTTGGGGCGCACTCGCGGCGGGAGATCGAATGCTTCGCCGGCCGCTGTCAGCGCCGCCGCGCCGCATACACTTCGAACGTGAACACGGAGGCGAACAGCACACCGAAGCGGTCGACGTTCCGTCACGACGCGTCGGCAGGCCTCGTGCTCGGCCTCCAGTCCGTCCCCGACGGTTTGGCAACCGGGCTCCTGGCCGGGGTCAACCCGCTGGCCGGCCTCTACGGCTACATGGTCGGCACGGTGTCGGGTGCGTTCTCCACGAGTTCCAGCTTCATGGCCGTCCAGGGGACGGGCGCCATGGCGATGCTGGTTGCGGACGTGGCCGTCTTGCGGGAGTCGAGCAGTCCCAGCCGCGCACTGGTTACTCTCTCGGTGCTCACAGGGATCGCCATGCTGGTCGCTGGTCTCTTGAAGCTCGGATCCATGCTGCGGTTCGTGTCCAACGCCGTGATGGTGGGGTTCATCAACGCCGTCGGCGTCAACATCGTCCTCGGCCAGCTGGCCAACCTGACCGGCTACTCCGCAGACGGGCCGAACCGGGTGGTGCGGGCCGTCAACACGTTCCTTCACCCCGGGCTGCTTGACGGCCGCACACTCGCGGTGGGACTGTGCACCGTTGCGCTCATTGTTGTGTTGGAACGGACGCCGCTCCGTTCGCTCGGTCTGGTCGTAGCCGTCATTGCCACGTCCGCCTCGGTGCACCTGCTCGGCTGGGACCAGGTGGCGACGCTCAACGACTTGGGCGTTACGCTCTCCGGTCTTCCCCGGCCAGAGCTCCCCCTGCTCAGCGTCGTGCCGGCGCTGCTGGTCCCGGCGGTGTCGCTCGCGTTCGTTGGGCTGGTCCAAGGAGCGGGCATCTCGGCCAACTTCTTGAATGCCGACGGTACCTACCCGGACCCGTCGCGCGACTTCTTGGGGCAGGGCGTAGCCAACGTGGCGTCGGGGCTGTTACAAGGCATGCCAGTCGGCGGGTCGGTGTCGGCCTCCGCTCTCAACAAGGAAGCGGGGGCCGGGTCCCGGTGGTCCTTGGTCGTGGCGAGCATTGTGATGGCGGTTGTCGTGGTCGGCTTCGGCAGTGTGGTCGGGCAGGTTGCGATGCCGGCCCTCGCTGGGCTGCTGATACTGATAGGCATCCGGACCGTCAAGCCGGCTGACATGGCGTCGGTGTGGCGTACCGGCCCGGTACAGAAAGCAGTGCTCGCCGTCACCTTCCTCCTGACGATGGTGATACCGCTGCAGTACGCGGTGCTGGCGGGAGTGGGCCTGTCGGTCCTCCTCCACGTCGTCCGGCAGTCCAACCAGGTGACCGTCCGGCGGCAAGTTCGTGACGGGTCCGGCCAGCTCGTCGAGGTCGATCCACCCGCCGAACTCCCGGCACACGAGGTCGTCGTGCTCCAGCCTTACGGGAGCCTATTCTTCGCCGCAGCACCAATTTTCTTGGCTGCGCTCCCGGATGTGGGACCGGGCTCGAACGGGTCGGTCGTGATCCTCCGGCTGCGCGGGCGCACGGACCTCGGGACCACGTTCATGGACGCTCTTCGGCGGTATGCAGAGTCGCTCGGGGACGCAGGTAGCCGGCTCGTGATCGTGTCGGCCAACGAGCGAATCGTTGAGCAGCTCACGGTCACCGGAATCACCGACGTGATCGGCGACGGCGGCATCTACCCCGGCGACGAGCGAGTCGGTGCCACAGTGGCAAGGGCCGAAGCAGACGCTGCGTCCTGGGTCGACGCACAGCGCTGAGACAGCGGCGCAACCTCAGTCGTCGGCGGGCACTGCGGGACGGAACGCTCCCACCGGGTGCGTGACCAAGAGGACGACACTGACAAGCGCTACCCACGCTGGCAGCAGGAAAACAGTGGGCGTCGCCACCGTGACATTGACCAGTTCGACCACGCCCAGCGCCACCGTCAGGACTACCAGCCAGCGCGGCAGCGCCCCGCTCGCCCACGCTAAGTTTGCGGTAGAGAACATCACGAGCATAGCGACGCGGGGCAGGAAGATCGCCAGCACCACATCCGCAACGACCCGGAGCAGCGACGACGCTCCCGGATCGGGGGCCGCTCCGCCGAGCGCGACCTGAACCGCCGGAGCTGCCAACAGCGCTGTGCCCACGAATAGGAGCGCGGCCAACAGGATGCTTCCGCCGAAGAACACCGTCCCGGCGAGCTTCGGCTCGCGTTCTCCGATTCGACCCCGGACCACGCCGACGAACCAAAGGAACGAGATGGTCGAGAACACGGTGACCTGGAGCCACAACACTGCCGCCGTGCCATGAGCCGGCTCCGAGTAGTAGCGGGCGACCTCGCGGTTGCTAGCGCCGATCCCGGGGGCTGAAAGCAGTCCACGGAGTGCGAGAGCCCAGCCGATTGAGCAGACGATTCCGGCGAACGCGGCGGCCTCAATAGACCGAAGCCGGTGGCGCCACGCCGCGGGAGGGTCGATCCGTGGCCCCTCGTCAGAACTCATGAGATCCTCCTGCTCGGTGCCCCGGTCACGGGTGCGGGAGCGGGAGCGGGCACAGTATGTCATGGTGTGAAGTGCGTATGAGCGAGTTGCACCCCGTCCGGCCGCACGGCCTGACGGGAAGGACAGAGCCCAAGGCTGCGTGGCAGCCCGACAGTACGGGGGAAAGCCGCATGAGTGAGACCGCCGCCACTGGCACTCGAGCAACTCGGCTTCGACACGGAGAACGGCAGGGGGCGCAACGCCTACTTGGCCGGTACTACCGAGTTATGGTCCGGGACCTTCGGAGCTAACCTGAGCTCAAGCAGGACCGAACCGGTCGGGGCGCTTGCCATCCCACACCTGCGCGACGGGCGAACTCGATACCCGCGCACAAGAACATCGATACCGGCCTAGTTTCCTTGTAGAACATTGCAAATCGAAGATGCCGATCCACCGGGCAGATCAAACAGTTAGGTAGCAGTCCAATGCAGGAAGTCCAACCAGATTCTGATGGGATGAACTTGGCAACGGTATGGGAGGCAGTGGCCGCCGCTGTTCCGTCTGCGCCTGCACTCATCCACACAACCTTGACTCGGACCTGGGCTGAGTTCGAGGACCGTGCTGCTCGTCTAGCTGCGTATCTCATAGGGGCAGGCCTTGGGCCCGGATCGAACGTAGCTCTGTACCTGTACAACGGGCCCGAATATTTGGAGTCCACCTTTGGGGCGTTCAAGTTGCGTGCCGCCACGTTGAACGTGAACTACCGCTACCTTGAAGACGAACTGAAGTACCTATTCGAGAATTCTCAGGCAGAAGCGGTTGTGTTTGCAGCGGAGTTTTCGGACCGGATCGATGCAGTGCGCGACAGCCTGCCGTTACTGACAACCTTTGTCTGCGTCGGGGCCACCGAGGAACATCACGTTCCTGAGTGGGCGAGTGACTACGAAATAGTGATTGAGCAGACCGCACCGATGCCTGCGATTTCGCGCAGTGGTGATGACCTGTGGCTGCTGTACACCGGCGGCACAACAGGAAACCCAAAGGGTGTCATGTGGCCACACCGCAGCCTGTTGGGAACCGCCAAGACCACCTTTGCTGTTGTCGACTGCCCAATCCCAGAGACTGCAGAGCAGGTGGC
>WLLG01000193.1 GCA_009700815.1 Actinomycetota bacterium | reverse complement strand
GGCTCGCTCCTGCAGCGGGAAATGAACGCGCATCCGGTGATCTCGCACCTGATTGTTCAAGCTCGTGGTAACGCGCAGGATGCCCTCATCGGCACGCAACTCAATCACAGTCGTCACTACCTGCAGCAGGCTCTCCGGCTCGGGTGCAGGCTCAGTTGGGGCACAAGAAGGGAGCAGGTACTCGGAGTCAATACGCAGCCGGCCTCGAAGAGGTCCCTGCTCAATGACCTGCGTCCGTGTTGCCTGCGGTTGACGTACTACCAACTCGGGCTCAGTCGGACACCAGTTGTAGGTATCTCCCACGTCTACGTCGTCAATGATGTGACCGTAACCAGCTTGACCATTGACCGAGAAGGTTCCGTCCTCGGTGTTGACCTCAACCGAGATCAACCCGTTTGTCAGGCCGTAGGGGCCAGTGCTCTGCACGAGGGAACTAGCCCGATGGGGCTCCCAGATTCTCCAGCCAAAACCGGGAACTGGACCGGAAATCGTCAGTGCCCGGGTTGAAGCCTCTGCGTGATGCAATACGGTGCGAATGAGCAGACCCGGGTCCTGTTCGCAGCGCTGCCCAAGTTGACTGAGTGCTTCAAGCGGACTGAGCGCCTCGAGTTGGCCGAGTGCTTCAAGGTCGCTGAGTGCTTCAAGTTGGCTGCTCACATTCTCGGCATTGGAAAACATGTGAACCTCGAGCACCCTGCGAGCATCGCCTACGGCGTTGGCCGAGTCCTCCCTCTCGATCAAGAGAACGTGAACAGTTTCGGGGTGTTCAAAGATCAGTTCTCGGGCAACGACCATCGGTCCATCTGCCGCTGTGGTCAGGTGCAACTCCTCTTGTGCAGGTCGTTCCGCCAACACCTGTACCCAAAATTGGCCTAGTGCCTCGAACCCCTCGGCAAGGGCGCTTGCTGTCAGGTCAACCTCGATGAGTTCCGTGCGCTCACGAGCACACGGGTTGAGCAACAGGAGTCCGGCCTGCTGGATCTGCGTTGAGGCATGCTCGATTGCAGAACTCGCAACTCCGTGAGCAGTCTCAGTGGCTTCGGCATAGCGATGCAGCACAGCATCTACAACCTCATCGTGACTACACGCGCAAATGGAGTCGTGGGCCGCATTGCGAATCACCTCCAACCAGGCCAAGTCCAGCAGAGGCTGATCCCGGATCGGCTCAGCAGACCAGAGAGTGCAGAGTGGCTCAGCTAGGCGTTCAAGAGTTCGTTCCGCTCTTGCAGCAGCAATCTTTACATCCACCCGGTTTGATGCCACACCCATCAGTAAGTTGGCACGCGCCCCGGAACGCAGCTCGCCACGGTGGGTTTGGAGGTTGGTTGAAGGTACCGACTCGAGGTACTCAGTCAGAGATCCGATGTGAAGTTCGTAGCGTTGCGTATCTGGGTGCGTGCTAGCTCTCAGGGTTTCTTTGGCCTGGAACTCTGCGACCACGCGAGACAAGTGCGCCGGCGGCGCCTCATGATCCATTCCGGCCATCCATAAACAAGGGTCTCCAACAAGTCCTCCTTGCACCTCGAGAAACATCTCGATTCGCTCTCGCAGTTGCGATGCTTCTGCTGGCATATCCGAGCCGTTTCCGTACCCAGCTGACAAGTACTCAGCACGAACCCGGCTGCCGTCAGGAGATTCCCACAAGAAGGCCGGCTGATCGATAGACAGCGGCACCCCGCGCCAGACCACGGCATGGTCAAACCCAAACAGCTTGAGAATCTGCGGCATGGCTGCGATGTGACCAAACATGTCGGGTAAGTATCCAACCTGCATGGCTCCACCAAACTCCTCGGCCCGAGCAATTCCAAGTTGTAGGTTTCGAATCAGGGTTTCGCCAGAAACCAAGAACTCGTCGGGCAATACATACCACGGGCCCATAGAGAGTCGTCCAGCTGCACTCAGACTCTGCAGCGACTCGCGTTGTTCTGGTCTAACAGCCAGGTAGTCGTCCACCACGGCCATTTGTCCATCGAGTTGGAAGTGGCTAAAGCTCGGATCCCTGAGTAATCGAGGTAGCAGTTCATCGAGCATCTGAACGAGCCGGCCACGAAAAGTGGGGAAGGGGTCATACCATTCGCGATCCCAGTGGGTATGCGGCAACACGTGTATCGAGCGAACCATTGCAGCATCGTAGGGTCAGGCATCACAACGTGCTGAGCGACAGAGACAACTAAACTCATCAGGTGGCAGCAGTGAGGAAACAACGGCGAGCTTCACCAACGCTTGCAGTCGAGAATCGGCTCTATGCGCAGGGCTACGAGGTCATCGTCGGCATGGATGAGGTGGGACGAGGCGCCTGGGCTGGCCCACTCACTGTTGGTGCAGCGGTGCTCAGTCGTGAGCGAAGGGTGAACGGTGTGCGTGACTCCAAACAGCTTTCCGAAGCTCGTAGGGAACTGCTCTTTGACCGAATTGCTGACTGGTGCACAACTTGGTCGGTTGGGCATGCAAGTCATCAGGAGTGCGACGAACTCGGAATGTCTGCAGCGCAACGTCTTGCGGCGCGTCGGGCACTTGATGGGCTGACCCTCAAGGCAGATATGGTGCTGATGGATGGCAGTTGGGACTTTGTTGGTGGTGGGAACACCGAAACAATCATCAAGGGTGACACCTCGGTGTTATCAATCGCCGCAGCCTCGATTCTGGCCAAAGTGACTCGCGATAGAATGATGCGCGCTCAAGCAGATACTTATCCGGGGTTCGATTTCGACCGCAACAAGGGGTACCCATGCCCCCGTCATCAGTTTGCGTTGCGTGGGTATGGGCCAACTCCGATTCACCGCCGATCCTGGGCCTTCATGGACTCCATTCCGTGGCTTGGAACCCGGATCGATCCTGCCTCACACTCGCAAACCACAGTTAGCTAATGCTTGCTAAAGTTTGCAGTCGGTGACATACTGAGCGGGTTCGCCTGCGGGCAAAATGCGGAGCGGATACCGCCACCGAGTTATGGCTCAAAGGGTGATGTGATGAGCGAAAACAGAACACGCGGTATTCAGTTCGGAGCGCCCCGCGCATCCGAGGCCCCAGGTGGCACCGGCATTGAGCCTCCAGTCCCAGAATGGGTAGACGTTTCTCAAACCCTTGAGCGATGGTTTGCATTTGTGGACGTCTGCGGGTTTACCTCCTACACCGAACGCTACGGAACCCCTGCTGCGCTAGCAGTACTGACCAGATTCCGCACTGCCGTTCGCGGAGTAACGGGCAGGCGCGGCGTGCGAGTTCTGAAGTGGCTAGGAGACGGTGCGATGTTGGTTGGGGTTGAACCCGGACCGGTGATTGCAGCCGTTTGCGAACTGGGCCTTCGATTTGAAGAAGACAACTTTGATATCCACGCAGGTATAGCCGGCGGGCACGTGCTGCTCTTCGAGGGTGACGATTACATCGGGCCATCTGCTAATCACGCGGCTCGGCTCTGCGAAGCCGCGGAAGCAGGAGAGATTCTGGCGATCGGAGTAGCACCGCATTTGCCTGACTGGGTCAGGATTGTTGGTGAGACAGAAGTTCAGGCTCACGGCCTTGGGCTACTTCCACATGTCTCACAGCTTGACGTTGTGAATCTCTCGTTCGATGAGCAGGCTGCCGGCTAAGAGATGGCCGCAGGGACAGACTGAATCAGGTGTCGGTGCGGTTGATTGCCAGATCTTTGAATGCAGTTTTGGAATCAATGCCTGGGTCTTTGGGAAGTCCAAGGACCCGCTCAGCAACGATGTTCTTCATGATCTCATCGGTCCCACCAGCTACACGCATGCCTGGAATTCCACAGAGCATCTGCGAAAACGCATAGGCGCCCCACTCGCCACCATCAGCAGTGATGCGCGGCCCGAGCACTGCAGAAACCCATTCTGTAAACGCCGAGAGATTGTTGGTGAGTGCCAGCTTTGCCGTGGACATTTCTGGGCCGGGCAATTGCCCAGCTCGAATCTTGTCGAGGGCTCGTTGGTTATTCCACTTTGCAACCGTGAAGTTCACATAAAGGCGAGTCGCTTGATCCACCAGTACTGCGTTATCAGCGGCTCCAAAATGCTCGAGCATTGCATGCAAACGCTGTGGGCTAAACAAGCCGCCGCCTCCGCCGCCCCCACCAGCTCCAATTGAGGAGCGTTCGTTCATGAGGGTCGTGAGAGCAACTCCCCATCCGCTGTTTACTTCTCCGAGTCGGTGGGTGTCAGGGATGCGCACCTCATCAAAGAACACCTCGTTAAAAGTGGCGCCACCGGTCATCTGTCGCAGTGGTCGGATTTCTACTCCTGGAGCGTGCATGTCGACGACAAATACGGTGAGGCCTTTATGCTTCGGCGACTCTGGGTCAGTTCGGCAAATGACTTCGCCGATCTCTGCCAAGTGGGCCGCCGATGTCCAGACCTTTTGCCCGCTCACGATCCACTCGTCACCATCGCGGATGGCCTTCATCGAAACTGAGGCAAGGTCCGACCCCGCTCCCGGCTCCGAAAAGAGTTGGCAGGCAACGCGGTCCCCGCGGTACAGGTCTTTCAAGTACAAATCCTGAACCTCGGGAATTGCATGAGCCAGAATCGTTGGGGCAACCATCCCTAGGCTGATGGTGAACACGCCCATGTTTGGTGTCAGGAACTGGGACTCGATGGAGTTATAAGCACGTTCGTAAGCTGCTCCAAGCTCGCGACCGCCAAACTTTTCGGGCCCACCGATCCAACCGAACCCATGATCGAATCGTTTACGTCGCCACTCTTTCGCCCGCTCGGCCTGAGCAGATTCAGACTCTCGATCCATCTCATCAAACATTGCAACATCATCTGAGCCTTGACCCCAGACAAACTCTTTGACGGGCGGCCTAGGAGCTGCGTTGGCTTCAAGGAATGCTCGGGCCTGAGCAGAGAATTCCTCAATGCTGATGGTGTCCTGCTGTGTATCTGACATGAGTCCCCTTAAAATTCTTAGCGATGAATGAGCAGCGAAATCTGAAAGATCAACCTGTCCGCTGTCTTACTTGACTAGGCAGTCAACTTGGACATGAATCTAGTACCCCGGGCAAGGCTAACTTGGTCTGATGCGTACTCGGTCTGCGGTCAGCGTTGGTGCCTTCTTGGTCTGGACCATCTTTGTATGGGG
>WLLG01000192.1 GCA_009700815.1 Actinomycetota bacterium | reverse complement strand
GCCACCGCATTTTTTCTGGCATCGGGTTGGCCAGCAGAGCGCATTGAACACTGGCGAATCCTGCTGAAGGCACGAGCTATAGAAAACCAAGCCTGGATGATTGCATGTAACGGAGTTGGCACCCAGTGTGGAACCACGCTGGGTGGCCGCTCTGCGGTCATCGACCCTTTGGGTCATGTGATCGCTGAGGCTGGCACGGAAGAGGAAGTTCTCTTTGCTCAGGTCAACCCGTCGGCGGCTACGACGTGGCGAACCGAGTTTCCGACGCTCAGGGATCGGCGCTGAACTCCCCTCCGTCCCGGGCGGGCAAAATGACAGCACTCATCGCCTTCCCTGTGATATCCATTGACTCGATATCAACCTCACCGCCCCGCAACTAACCGAACTGGAGTCCGCATGAAAAAGTTCCTGACTATCGCAACCATCATCACTGCCGTCCTCTTCATCGGAGCGGCTTGCAGCAGCTCAGAGGATGCTGCAACCACCACTACAAAAGCCGATGCTGCTTCTAGTGCTCCTACCACTGTTGCTGCAGACAGCGGATCAGCCAGTGGGGCAGATGCAGCCTCCACGGGCGATCCGGACGTTGATGCTCTTTGTGCAATCTCAAAGGAGATGGCCGAAAAGATCTCTGCAAACCCGAATCCAGCCGAATTGAGTGCGATCAACCAGGAATACCAAGACCAGTTGAAAGAACTCTCGGGGAAGCTGTCGAAAAAGTACAACGCGAGCAATCCTCCCTCTGCGGCAACAGCCAAAGCAATGGGCACATGCTTAGCTGAAGCAATGTCCATCACTTCTGGAATAAAGATGCCAGAGATGCCCGGCAGCGGAAACTAATCGGTGCGGCTGACTGATCGACCGTTGCCAGACCCGCTCAGGGTTCTCGCTTGATCGTGATGACCTGATTGCCCTTCACGTCGCTCAACTGTTGCGCCTTCGTTTCACCCGGCCAATACACGTCAATGTTTGCCACCGACTTTTGCTTGCCAAGGCCAACATGCATCTCTGGCAGCTTCTGCGATTCATAGGAACCCCCGGTTGAGATCTCAGCCACCACTGGCTCCTCGCCAGCCTTGACCGTGACCTCTACGCGTGCACCGATTCCGTTGGAATTACCCGGGGTTCCCGCATCCTCAAGGCGCACATCTAGCCACCCTCGTGTAGGGGTGTTGTTCTGAAACAACCGGGGCGGATCTTCGCTCTTGGCCATGATCAGATCAAGGTTTCCATCACGGTTGAAGTCCACGGGCACGAGTCCTAGACCCACTCCGAAATCTTCAAGGCCAACTTGGAAAGCAGCATCTTTGTAACCATCTTTTGTTGAGACCCAAAAGCGCATCGGGTCTTTCCTAAACACATTGAAATAGTCCTGGGTCCAATCACCGTTCTCGGGTCGCAAGGCTTCAGCTGCCGAGAACCCATTTGCCATTGCGACTTCAAGGTTTCCGTCATTCCCAAAGTCCTCAATGGCAGATCCCCAACCCCACCATCCGTGACGAAGACCAAACTTGTCGGTCGCGTCAGTAAATTTCCCGTCGCCATCATTGAGATACAAACGGTTTCCGCTGCAGCCCGTGATACTGCTCACAATCGGGCAATCGCCCGTCTTGGTCGGATACGAGATCGACGAAATCAACCAGTCGGGATCACCATCACCGTCGATATCGCGGAAAGTCGAACCCATTCCGTTCTCGTCGGTTCCAACACCTGCAGATTCGGTGACGTCTTCAAATCTTTTGCCGTCAACATTGCGATACAACCGACTGGTGCACGCGTCACCCGTGATCGCCAGATCTGGTCGACCATCGCCATCCACATCGTTCAGAACCGGAGTGAACGCCAAGATCTGATCGAACTTCACTCCCCATTCCGCAGTGCCATCGCGGAAGGTGCCGTCGCCGTTGTTGATCCAGAGGCGGCTGCGATTGGGAGAACTGTTCGGGACCCTCGAAAATCCTTCGTTACGGAATTTCTGGGTGCTCTTGCAAATATTCCCAGCGCGATCAAAGCGTTTATCGCCAGAGGAGGATTCACGCTGTGCCCCAGCAACCGCAGCGCTCTCGGGCACTGCGGTATCCCACTGCACCGCGACTAAGTCAAGGTTGCCATCAGCGTTGACGTCACCCACGGTGAGTCCGTGCACCTGATCCCCGTTGCGCAATTGGCTTGGCGGCGGTTGAAACATACCGGCCTCTGCAGTGCTGTCAATAAAAAATCCCGTTCCGTCATTCATGTACAGGCGATCAGACTCGGCGCCGATCGCGGCCATGTACACGTCCACATGCCGATCTCCATTGGCATCAAAGAACACCGCAGGGCCGGTTCCGAACTCGGGGTTCTGACCGCCCAGCCCAACCTCTATGTCGGTAAAGGTTCCGTCACCGTTGTTTCGATACATCGAGTTTGAGTCGCCAACCCGCGACAAGAAGATGTCTGGCCAGCCGTCCTCATCTATGTCGACCACTGACACTGCAGCCGACATTCCATCCTCGCCGATTTGATCTCTGGTGCTGTGATCGCGATCAAGACCCGCCGCCTTTGTCACATCAGTAAAGGTGATCCCGTTGATGTCTTTTTCAGGGACTTTGGCGGTTGGGTCGGGTATCGGTTCAGGAGCTAGGCCAACATCGGCAGAATCGGTGCGGACTTTGGTTGTAGAACTCGTGGTCGATGAACTGTCAGCGTTACTACCAGCCGAACAAGCAGAGGCGAACAGACACAACGCCAGAACTACCGCGCGGCCAGTCCTCATGCCCCTCATGATCTGGCCTGAGTTCCTACATCCGCCGACTGAAACTCCAGACGCTCTCCTACTGTTTTGAGCTTCTCCGACGGGGCTAAGCCAGCACGCTGAAGCGAACTCGCGGCAACGGACTCACCCAAGGTCACCCCACCGGTTGCATCGAAGAAGTAGTGAATCCCCCCGCGAACCCGGCTGTCCGTTGCCTCAGCTGCAGAGTCATAAAACTCCTCGCCGCGTTTTGGAATGAGCTGAGCAAGCACCACCGCTGCCGCTGTTGAGTAGCCAGCGTGTCCAGAAACGTACGCTGGGAACGGCGGTGTGAGCAGGGTTGGCAGCCACTGAGGAGAGAGATCTTTGCGTATGACGGTGACGGGGCGAACAAGGTCGTAGGTGTATTTGGAATCCCAGATAGCCACACTCGCATCAAACATGGCTGTTGAAAGCACCGCCAACGCGCTTGCCTGATCGGCCACGTCTGTGGTGCGCAGAGCCTCATCGGCAACATCAGTGAGCCAGTAGCCAGGAGGGGTAGAGCTTCCCGGGCCCATGTCCCAGAACCGCACAATGCGCAGTTGCCGGTCAGTCAGATTGCTACCAACCTTGAGGACTTGCTCTGCAGCGGCACGGAACTCGGCCGAGCCTGGCTGAGGCGGAGACGGAGGACGGAATTGGCTACCGGAGCTCAGATTCCAGGGACGCCAACTTCCGGCACCTGGTTCAAGCGCGGGCGCAAACATTCCAGGCGTAGGCACCCAAGAACCATCTTGAGCGCCTGCTGAATCACCCGTCCACGGCGCTGCGCCATCCTGATTGGCATAGGCCAGCGTTGCCGTCCCGACCGAAACACCAAGGTTCCAGCCTGCATCGATTTGCGAAGGCCATACTCCCCCGCTGGCTATCAGCCGATCACGAGCTACTTGGCCGAGTTGTTCGAATCGGGGGCATTCAACCGGTAGTGCCGAGCAAGCAACCGTCTGCATGGCTGCCGCAGCAACAATCTCTGGTGGCAACGAAGTTGCGGGCAACTCCACGCCCCATCCATCCGTACCGGGAATTGGTTTGGCTAGCGCCTTATCGGTTTGGGCGGGCGTCTTTGCGGGCGCAACTGAACTCTGAGCCGCCGCTACCACGGCCTCATGTCCCGCGACTCCCAGCATCGCTGCAAAGCGAGACATCCGCAGTGGGTTGAGTGATCGGCGGCGTCCCACATCGATGAGCAGATCCATAAAACGAGTTGGCGTTGCCTCTGAAACTCTCGTATATCCATCGGCCCCGCTCGCTGGCGGTCGAGTTGCTAGCTCTTCACGCAGTTGCTCAAGCGCGGCTACTTCAGCTTGAGGATCGGGACTGACCGTGACCCCCGCAACGGCTGCTGGTAAATAACTCCATCGCTCCGCTACTGGGGAAAACAGGCCAAGCGGCTCGGCTGGCTGCTGGCCAGCTGCTGTCACCTCGGCTGCTTGAGAACTAGCCGCGTCGATTGCCGAGTCACTCGTGGCTGGCTTCGAGAGCTCTTTGTCAGCTGAGCCTGTGGTGGAGCACGCAGAAAACAGCAGCGCTAGAACCGTCCCCGCCGCCGCTACCCGAGCAACCTTCAACACGCTTCCCCTTCTACAAAGAGTCACCCTGCGACAGAAGTCCCCACTGTCTGAACCCAAGGTATTGCCCTCTGGATGGTATCAGCAAGGTTTCTTTTACCGGCTGAGAAGGAATTCAGGCCCGGGCTCGAGGTCTTACAGATCTAGGGCTGAGCGGATATCGGTTTGCGCAAAGTCCTGCCCCACAAACAGCAGGCTTTCATTGCGGGCCAAGGCCAAGCCGTATGCAAAACAATCACCAAAATTAAGCCCCGCCGGATGACGTCCCTTTCCAAACCGGCGCCACCCGTCAACAGCAAGCCGAGCTACCTCGGCTGTCACATCCTCAATGCCGATCTCGAGACGCCGGAGTGCCTCATCGGCAAGAAGAACCCCTTCAGCTCCGGCTCTGCTCTCCACCACCATGAGTAACTCGACGTGATTGGCGGCAGAGATAACTGATTGATCGGTAGTACTCAATAAGTTGTCGATTCGAGTCGCCTCCGGCTCGCCGAGAAGCAGCGCCATGATTGCAGAGGTGTCAACCACCATCAGCTCGGTAGCCCATCAGAGTCGTAGCCAACAATCTCGTCAGCTGTTCGGGCATCAAGAACTGCCAAGCTCCGGAACTCGGCTGCTAAGTCAAGGGCTGAACGTCGCGGAAAGCGGGCCAGGCGCTCACCCTCGAGTTTTGCTCGGATTGCCTCGGTTACGGCTTCCGTGATGGATTCACCCGTAATCTCGGCCAGTTCTCTGGCCATTCGATCTGC
>WLLG01000191.1 GCA_009700815.1 Actinomycetota bacterium | reverse complement strand
GGTCCGGGGTGCTGTGACTCCGGCCGAGGAGCCGGCAGTGCAGGCGGCTCAAGTCCAGGGACAGACTCTTGCTTTCACTGGTTCCTCAGCTGGACTACCGATCCTTCTGGCCGGTGGCTTGTTGTTCTTGGGTGCTGCCATGACTCTGCTGTCTCGCCGACGCATTCACGGCTAAGAAAGTTTGAGAGGGTTCAACCCTGCAGCAGCAAGAACATAACTCCCTTGAGTCTGGCTGACCTGAGGTCAGCCAGACTCAACCTCTCAGACATGTTAGGAATGGAAGAATGTCCATTGAAATTGAAGTTTCCGACACTGAGCTTGCCGTCCACCTAAAGGGCATCAGCGGTGCACTTGCTATGAAGTCGCACTTCACCCTTCCCCTTGCAGATGTCGCAGGCGCTCAGGTCATGGCAATAGATGACGCCAAGACAGGCGAGCACATGTCCGCCAAGTTCCCGGGGACCAGAATCCCGGGAGTGTTCTGGGCTGGATCGTTTCGTAGCGCTGACTCCTGGCAGTTCTGGTACGTGGCCCGCGCAGACAGCGTGCTGGTCATTGATCTAGAACACGAGAAGTACGCCCGCCTAGTACTCGAGGTTCCAGACCCGCAGGCAGAGGCCGACAAGATCAACGCTGCCCGCAGCTAGCTGTCGCTCCATCGCTTCGAGCGACGTTGTTCGTAGAGAGCAGAGTCGGCCCGAGCCATCAGCGTTTCGGCAGTATCGCCTGCTTCGAATTCGGACAATCCAACGCTTACCGATCCGCGTTCTGAGCCTATTCGTAGTTGCTCACTTGCTTGTTCGAGCAGCGCCGTGAGGCCCTTGAGGCTTGAGCGGGGAACTGCGCACACAAACTCATCTCCGCCATAACGGAAGACTAGGGAGTTGGTTCCGAGAGTTGCCGAGAGCGTTTCAGCCACCTGTCGCAGTAGACGATCTCCGGCGCTGTGCCCAAGCGAATCATTCACTGTCTTGAGGTGGTCGACATCAATAAAGCCGAGGGTAAGCGGCTCCTCGCTGTCTTGGGCGGCTTCAATAAGTTCGTTCAGGCTCGCAAGGCCGGGGCCCCGCAGGAGCACCCCCGTGAGTTCATCCTGCGCGGCAGTAGCCTGGTCGGTTAATGACTGGCCGCGGTCTGCAGAGGCGGTCAGTCGGTCAGACTCCGAGGCGGCTCGGTCCGAGATTCCTGAGACTCGTTGGGTAGAAGAGAGGGACCGGTCTGACTGAGACTTGCGCCGCTCGGCCTGTCCTGATCGGCGGTCAGCGCGGGCGTGTCGCCTATCAGTAGCTGCTGCTTGGCGGTCTGTCTGTGATTGCGTTGGTTCAGGTAACTCTCCCGTGCCAACTGTTCTATCGGTTTCAGCTTTCTCGCGTGCTGTGGCCGCCCGATCCCGAGTCTCTGCGACTTGGTCGCGCTCATCAGCTGCCCGGTCTCGCTCGTCGGCGAGCAGGTCTCGTTCCTCCGCGAGCAGGTCTCGTTCCTCGGCGTCAGAATCTCGGCCACCGGCATGTTGGTCACGCTGTGTGGCGTCGGTATCTCTTAGCGTTGCGGCTCTTTCGCGACGTTGTTCCTCCGCATTCATGAGTAACTCTGCGCAGTCTGCTGGCTTCGCAGGGCGGGAAGCTCAACAATTCGCAAGTACCAAAGGTACCCCGAATGGGTATGTAAAGGGCAGTGCTCTTTAGGTGCCAAGCTTCTGCCTGCCAAGAACTGTCATATCGATTCGCTCAAATGAGTTACTCACACCGGCCTCGTGAAGCACACCCACGAGTCCACCCGGCAGTTCAATTAGGTCGGAGTACCCCGCCGGGCCCGCCGAAATGAGCGTTCCAGCGCTCCAGGTCACGCCCGCATCAGTCGAGCTGCGAATACTCAGGTCGACCCGGTCATTTTGGTTTGAGGGCGCAGAGAACAACAGCCGTCCTGCAGCAGATGTGGTGTTGCTCTCGGAGGGATCGCCGTCCCACAGAAGCGACCCTTGCACTACCGGGACCACAAGGCCGACCTGTTCTGCGAAGGGTGCCGCGAAGCTTTGCCCACTGTCACTTGAAGTCGTCCGAAGCCGGTGCCAAGGGGCTGCTTGGTTCTGGTTGCGGCTAGAGAAGATGATGCTGCCATCCGGCATTTCGGCCGAGGTGCACTCATCAGGATTGTTTGCGTCATCTGGGTTGCCCTCAGCGCCGATCCTCCAGGTGCTGCCACCATCCTCGCTCAGCAGCGCCACGTTGCCTGCACCCGTTTGCGGGTCCGAGTAGTTCGCTGGTGCTACAAGTCGTCCAGCGTTTTTGCCAACACTGAGTTGGATTGCGTGTCCGGGTCCAACGGTGAACCAGCGCCACTCGGGGCGTTTTACCTGTTCGGTAATCTCTTGAGGGCTGGCCCAGCTTGTGCCGTTGTCTTCGCTTGTGAGCAGCCAAACGCGACTGGTGTCTTGGCCGGTCGCGGTCAGAATCTCTAGCTCGCTGTCTTGGCCATTCTTGTGGGTGGCCAACACCACGACTCTGCCCGTCTCCTCGTCAACAACGGGGGAGGGGTTTCCCACAAAGTTTACTCCGTCCTCCGAGACCACCTGAAGCGCGCCCCAAGTAGTTCCACCATCGCTTGACTTCTTGAGCACCAAGTCCACGTCGCCGTCGTCTGCTGCTGAGCTTTTTCTGCCTTCGGCAAACGCCAGCAGCGTGCCGTCTTGAGCGGCAACCACGGCGGGAATTCTAAAGGTGGCATAGCCGCCTTCGCCGCCGGTAAACGCTGTGGTTGTTACTGCTTCAGAATTCGATCGGTCGGCAACGGTTGTAGAGGTGGTCGAGGAGGCAGCCGCACTGCTCTGGGTGCTAGTCGAATCCTTCGAGGATGAGCACCCGCTCATCATGGCACTGGCAGAAACTGCAAGGACCGTTGCGAGCAGAAGTAGACGTGTGCGCATATGAGTGAATCTACTCGTCAGGCTGCACCACGGATTGTGGAACTACCCGAGGTCTAGGATCATCTGTATCACCACCAAGCCGGCAGACTCACAGTGACCCAAGAGCAGCCTCATCACCCGAATGGCCCCCTTGCCCTAGCGGTGGCTCTTGCAGCAGTTGCTGGGTTCGTTGATGCGCATGTCTACTTGCATGTCACACATGTCTTTGTCGCCAATATGAGTGGAAATCTTGTTCATCTGGGCATGTCGGCCGGTCTGGTTCAGCCTGGTGGAGTTGCTGGCTCGGCGGTGGCTTTGCTGTCATTTGTCGCAGGGATCATTGTGGCAACCGTCTACCACGATCGGCATCTTCGCCTTGATGGCCGCGTTCGGCCGGAAGCCTTGCTCGCCGCCGAAGCAATCCTTGTTCTGATTCTGCCTGCGGTGCTGATTGGGTTTGGTGTCGACTTCAGCCTGAGGCCAAGCGCAGCCACTTACCTAGTTCTGACGATGGGTTCGTTTGCCATGGGCCTTCAGACTGCTGCACTTCGACGTGTTGGCCAAGTAGCAGTGGCAACCACCTACGGCACTGGCAGCCTTGTTCGCATCGGCGAGAAGTTCGTGCTGGCACTGAGGGGTGCATCCCGTGCAACTGATCATCAACGTCGGGTGACGCTCTGGGTGCTACTGATTGTGCTGGCGGGATATGTCGCCGGCGCGGCAACTGCCGCCGCCCTTGGAGGGTCTCCGCTTCTGCTGCTACTCCCGGCTGCTGTGCTGGTTGCGGCGGCTGCCACGACCGCCTACTCCCCTATGCGGCGGGGATTGCAGTAGAGAAACCGGGGACGGTCAGGTTGACCGACGGGGTATTGACAGACAATCCTCCGAAGCCTGGAAAGCGGAGCTTGCCAGTCAGGGTGATTGTGGTTGCGCCTACGTCAATCGTGCCGTTGGCCACATTGACCGTTGCCGTTGGACTTGCCGTGGTCGCGTTGTAATCAAAGACAACACCGGTTGAGTAGCCGAGCCCAAAGCAAGATACGCGGAACGAACTCAGGTTGACCGATGCTGCGGCCAAGCTTGCCGTCACATTTGGCAGTGCCAGAGTTGACCCCGTGACCACCAGCGTGGTCGCCGGGAAAGAGACCGATGGGCCGGCGATGGTGAATCCAGGAGGACTGTAGGTGCCACCGCAACCCAGATAGGTCACTCGGACCGATTGAAGCGAAGCCGAGAAGGACGGGGCAGCCACGCTGAATGCCGGGATGGTAATTCGCGGAATCGTCGTGGTGGTAGAGGTCGTTGAACTAGTTGAAGGTGCCGGCCCCGAAGCAGGTGGCGTACATGCGGTGAGTCCGAGGACCAGAACTGCTGTGGCTGCTACCCCGAATGTTGCTGCAACGCGTCGCACGCTAAACCGACTGATTCCCATGATCTCCCCTAGTTCCTCTCAACGGCCGCCTGACCGTAAAGAACGTCGCCTCTGTGCCCGACTAGAAGCACGGAGTTATAAGGTACAGAAGTTCAGCGCTCTTGGGAACCCCAAAAATCTTCGTATGTGCCGGGCCAGAACGCGTGAGTTACCTCGGTGTGATGTTGTAATGCGCCCGGACCTTACTGAGTTGCCAATCAGCCATTGAAAGATGGTCTGCGAACGTAAAGTTAGAGCTGCATTCGCTTCCGCGATCAAACGCTTCGCCAAGCAGTTCAACTGCGGCGGGGTCGCTCAGGGTTGTTTCAAGCGGCACCGGCTCATCGTGGTGGGTGAGGCGGCCTTCGTGGTAGGCCATCGACAGCAGCAGCCCAGCCCAAGTGGGCTCGCACCTTCCGGCGGCAAAGCTCATCGCGGCTAGGGCAATTTCGCCAGCAGGAGTGGGTTCGTAGCCAGTAATCACATGGTTCATATCGTGGGAACAGAACACGCTTCGTAGGATGTTTCGCTCGGGATTGAGTCCCGGTAGCTCAAACTCGTTTCGCGTGTGAAACTCAAGAAACTCGCGCCCGAGCGTCCCTTCGGGCAGATTCTCAAAGCTCTCGAACAACTCAAGCATCTGCTCATCGGGACTATGGGCGTGAACCTTGCGGGCCAAGAGTTGGGTCTCTTCGTGCTCTGAATGCCAGCCGCGAAAGAAGCGGAGGATGTCGAGTTGAGCGCGATCGGCACCCTCGTTGAGCCAAGTTCTGGCAATTTCAAGGGTGACGTCCTCTGTCTCG
>WLLG01000190.1 GCA_009700815.1 Actinomycetota bacterium | reverse complement strand
CTCAAGCGGTCGGCAGCAAGAATCACCACTGCGTGATCGGCATTGCTCGTTATCCAGTTGCTCGGGGCAGAGGGTCCAGAATCGCCAATCAAGCCTGAGCGTGCGCGCATCCCTTGGCGGAACGAGTCGGGAAACGCTTGCAGGTCAGACCGAGAAACTCCGAGTGCGGTCAACCCTGCATGGGTGAGGGCGAGGTTCAACCAAGTGGCAGAGGGAAGGGGGCTATTGGAGCTTGCAGCAGCTTTGTATCTGCTGTTGAAAGCGAGCACCTCTTCGGAGTTTGCAACCTGCTCCTGCAGCGTGGAAAGCAGTTGCTTTGCAGCGGCGCCTGAGGGAAACGTGAAGAAGAGCATCCGCTGATGGTCTTTGTTGAACCCTGCCAAAATGTTGCCCTGGATGTTGCTGAGTTGCAGCTCTGGAGTAGGTCCCGTCGGTCCCGTCGGGGTTGACCCATTTGGTCCGGGTCCCCCGGGAGGGGCGCCCGGTGTGCATGCAGCAGCGGTAACGATCACCCCAGCGCCCAGTCCTGTGCCGCGCACAAATGCCCGCCGAGTCAAGGTCTGCTTTGCACTCTTTGCTTGATCCATCTTGGTCTGCTCCGAACTCGTCATTTCTTACGGCGGCCTTGCGGCTCGTTCTTCAACGACACTTTGTTGAACAAAGGTTTGAAAAAGGTAAGAGCAGGTTCAGGATTTGGTGAGTGCATGTCTCACCGCAGAAATGTTCTGCGAACTCCTTATGTGTCTGCCAGGGATGCCGACAGGAAAGAGCAAGAACAACGCCGCGCTGCAGAGCTTGTGCAGAGCGCGTTCCAGGCATCAGGGGAGACCACATGAACACCATCGGAAGCTTGCTGACAGCAACCAGAAGCCGCTCAGCGCAGGTTGGGCAACTCATCACTCAGCAGGTTCGCACCGGCTGGCTCATTGCATTTGCAGAAGGCGACCTAAAGCTCGATCAGTAGTTCCGGTCCGATCAGCTCAGCTGATTGGTTCGAGTAGGACCAGCGGAATCTCTCGGTCAGTCTTGGACTGGTATCCGGCGTAGCCCTTATAGGTAGCTGTGACTGTTGGCCACATTCTTTCTCGCTCGGCCGAAGTTGCGACCCGCGCAGTCATCTGCTGTTTGGGCTGCCCCTTCAACACCACCCCGACCTGCGGGTTCTGCACCAGGTTCAGGTACCAAGCCGGGTGATGGTCGTCACCACCTCGTGAAGCGACCACCACAAGTGTGTCTCCCTCTTGGATCGGGGATGTCAGGAGTACGGCGCGTTCTTGGCCACTCTTGCGGCCAATCGTGGTGAGTTCAATCACGGGCATGGACTGAGCGTTCCACCCAATTTTTCCGCCGCTCATCTTAAGTAAGACTCGGTGAGCCCCGTTCATTGCTTTGAGAAGTGCGTCGCTTGGCATCTGCGGACTGTACTTGCCATACATCTCATGCTGGTAGTGCTGAGTGACTCGGCTGTGCACCGAACGGTAACAAGCGGCTACCGTTTAATCGGGGGTACCGAAATGTTTGGAACCAATCCAGGTTCGTTGGCTAAGGCAAGGGCACTTCTGGTTGCAGTTGTTTTCTCTGTCCTAAGTCTGGCCACTGCTGCCTGCGCAACTGCGCCCCCGCCCCCGATTCCGACTGATTTGCCAGGTTCAGATGGCCCTTGTTCGGTTTTGCCTCGCCGTGCCGTTGCGAACCCCGCCGAGTGGCAACTGCCAGTTCACATATTTGAGCCCTCCGGTTCGGCTGAACCTTTTACTGGAGGCCGCTGTAACGATGGGGCACGACCAGTCATCTTTTTTGCTCACGGGTACACGGCTAGCTTCACCGAGGGCTATACCGCTCTCCTGAACCACCTAGTCAGCAATGGATTCATCGTGATCTATCCGGGGTTTCAGATTGCGTTTGATCCGCCGCAGCAATACAAGGCGGTCAATGCTGGGTTTGTCGCTGGAATTGCAGCATCTCCCAGAGCCGACACATCTCGAGCTGGATTTGTGGGGCATAGCTGGGGCGGTGGGATGACGCCGCGCATGATGCAGCTTGCCGAGCAGCGCGGTTGGGGAGACACCGCGATGTGGTCAGTGATTTTTGCGCCGAGCTTTCCGTATCAAGTTGGGACTGGCCGTATTTCGCTTCCGGCTGAGGCACGGTTGCTGGCGGTCTCATTTGATGAGGACTACTTGGTGGACATGCGCATTGCCAATGACATTGTGGGTTCAGTAACTGTTTCCGAGGGGCGTGCACAGCACCTTCTTGTTCGGACTGATCGTCAGGCCCGACCTTGGCTCGTGGCCGATCACACTGTTCCCGTCACGCTGGGAATTTCTACTGACACGGGCCTTGACGTAGACCATTTGGACCGCTGGGCAGTGTGGCGGCCAATCGATGCTGTTGCAGGTTGTGAGCTGTCTGGAATCTGGTGCTCAACGGATTTGGCAGATATGGGTACGCAACCAAATGGGCATGTTGTTCGGCGCGGCGAACTGTTTGGGACGCAAGCCGGGGTCCCGATACGTGAGCAAGTTGATGTCGGCCCGCCAGCTCTTGTGGAATGTACCGGACTGGTACAATTGCTCACCCAAAGACGCTGCGGCTGAAGCCGGTTCGCTAGGGGTGACACGTAAACTGTGGTTACGATGGTTGCCACCGACTCCTCTGATCAGAGCGAGGAGAACCGCGGTCAGATCGCAGATCAAAGCGGCGTAGCGCCTGCGACTTCGAGCGGACGCAGAGCAAGTGCTGGGGTGCCAAAGGCCCGTGTAACCATTGGCTTTCGGGCACATGTCGCAGCCGATGAGTTGGTCCGGGCCGCCTTCGGTCGCCTCCGACAACCTCCAACTGCCGAGCAGTTTCGCCGCATTGCTACCGAGACTCAGCGCGCAGCCGAGGTGTTTCAATCAAAGGGTTGGTTCGATGACCCAGGCTCCTTTCACGCCAAGCCGCCGCCTCTGCTTGACCCAATCATTCGACCGAGTCGTGCTGCGGGCATGCGGGTGGAGAGATTGAAGTTTCCGAGTGGCTGGAAACCGCCAACGGGCGTGCCGGGCCGACAGCGATGGATGCAGTACCAAGAGAACTCTTTGGGCCGTGCCACCGTGATGCGTCACAAGGCTGGAGGCCGACCTTGGGTGGTTTGTATTCACGGAACTGGGCAAGGTGCCGATACAGACGTGCGCTCGTTCAGGGTTCGTCACTTGTATGCCGAATTGGGATGCAACGTACTGCTCGTCATTCTTCCGCTGCACGGACCGCGAGAGGCCCCCAAGAGCGCAGAGGCAAGGTTTCCGACCCTTGACGTGCTCGACAACGTCAACGGAATTGCCCAAGCTGCTTGGGACGTTCGTCGATTGCTAGGTTGGATTCGCACCCAAGACCCGGCCGGGATCGGGCTGCTCGGAGTCTCACTGGGAGGGTACGTGGCAGCGCTGGTTGCCGGGCTAGAGGAAGAACCATTGCAGAGTGTGCTCCCGATTATCCCGGCTACGGACTTTCCTAGGCTGTTTGTGGAGCAGTCGCCGCCGGCCCTGCGTGAACTCATGATGCCGTTCATGCAGGAGTCCCGGCAGCTTCATTCGGTGGTCTCACCACTGAGCTTTACCCCGAGTACTCCAGTGCACGCGCGTGCAATTGTTGGAGGGCTAGCGGACAAATTGATTGACCCTGTGGACCAAGTCGCCCCCCTCTGGGAACACTGGGATCGACCCGAAATACTCTGGTACCCGGGTGGCCATCTGGGCCACGTGGTGCATGGTGACGTGTATTCCTTTATTGACCGCAAGCTGAAGTCTGCAGGTTTGAGCACAGTCTGAACTTGGTTCCCCGAAGCCCCGAGGTTCTGGGCCTCAGCTTCTTAAAGAATTCACTTTGGGATACTCAAGGGAGTTCTCGGGACTGCCGAAACCCTGTGAGTGTCTACAGCCGAACTTCATGAACCCAGAGAGGCCACGCCAACCCGGCGAACGGCCCTGCTCGGAGGCCTAGCAGCGGGCGCAGCAGCCCTGGCAAGTGCATGCGCTCCCGGAGCCCCCGCCGAATCTGCAGCAGCAGGTGCCCGCCCTGCCCGGCCTCGCTCGGCACCAACTACGGCAGTCCCAACTACTGCAGTCCCAACTACTGCAGTCCCGCCAACGGTGGCCCCGCCAACGAGCTCTGTCGCAAGCCTTCCCGCTTGGCCAGCAACTTGGGCAACTCCTGGCGTCTGGCATGTCGCTAAGCGGCTGACGTTTGGCCCGAACCCAGCTGTCCTGGCGCAGATTGGTGCGCTCGGTGCCACAGCTTGGATTGACTCACAGCTCAATCATCTGTCAATTGCCGATCCTGCGGTTGCCGATGCAACGTCATTTTATGAGTGGTCCAGAGGCAGCGCAGCTCAGATAACTGCCCGTGGCCAAGAGTGGCGAGTCGTGGTCGATCTGCCGCTCTCCACCGCGCTCAGAGCTGTCATTTCGGAGCGTCAGCTCTTTGAAAGAACTGTTGGGTTCTGGTGGGACCACCTGAATGTGGACGTCAACAATGATGCCGCTCGCAACCATTGCCCCACCTACGACAGTGATGTCATTCGAACGCATGCACTTGGCAAGTTCTCTGATCTTCTGGCCGCCGCCGCTAAATCGGGCGCCATGCTGAATTACTTGGATCAAAGCACCAGCCGCGCAGATCGCGGCCGGGTGCCGAATGAGAACTACGCACGCGAGCTCATGGAGTTGCATACCGTTGGAGTGAACGGCGGCTACAGCGAAGCAGATGTCGTTGCTGTGTCGTATTTATTCTCGGGTTGGACGCTGACCGATAAGTGGAGCGGAACCTTTGCCTTTAACTCCGCCCGCCACGCACTCGGGCCATTTGCGTCGGGATCTACAACTGTCTTGGGCTGGTCCCGAGGATCCCTGACGGGGCAGGCCGCTGGTGAATCCTTCCTGAACCACCTAGCGCGTCATCGCGTTACTGCTCAGCGGCTGGCTCACAAGCTTTGTGTTCGCTTTATCGGCGAACACATTGGGCTGAATGATCGCGTGGTTCTAGCTGCTCGTGATGCCTACCTGACAAATGACACTGCAATTGCTCCCACGTTGCGCACCATCTTGACCTCGGAAGAGTTTGCTCGCTCCGCCGATGCAAAGATTCGCCGACCGCTCGAACT